>JAYUUW010000237.1:0-2418 GCA_043754665.1 Anaerolineales bacterium
GCCGCCCCGCGCGCGGCTGGTCGAGGTCGAGAGCGGTGTACACATCGGCGGTTTGCGCGTGCGGCACGAGGAAGACGCGGTTGCTGCGGAACTCCTCGCGCAGGAAGGGTTGCAGGCGCTCCCACGGCACCGGCTGAAGCTGCAAGCGCTCGGCGGTGGCGGGCGCCAGGCCGATGGCGGCAGCCAGGGCCAGGTGGTTGCCGGCCGGCTGGTAAACGCTGATGAGGACGAAGCCGAAGCCGGCCGTATCCTGCATGGTTTGGGCGATGCTCTCCAGGTTGGCGGCCAGCGGCCGGTCAACCCGCACAGTGTTCGGGATTTGCGACAACTGCTGGAGCTGGTTGACGCGCTGGCGCAGCGCCTCGCTGCGGCGCGACTGCTCTTCGTAGCGCTGGGCGTTGTGAATGGCGACGGCGGCCTGCGCCGCCAGCACCTGCACATAGTCCATGAACTCGCTGTCGAAGGTGGCCGGCTGCTGGCTGTGCAGGTGGATCAGGCCGATGACGTTTTCTTCGTGCGTGATGGGCACGAGCAGCGCCGAGCGGATGCCCACGTGCGGCGGCGCGTCACCGTCGGCTTCAAAGTCTTGAATGCTGCGGCTGCGCCCGCTGACGACGGCCTCGGCTTCCATGGGAGTAAGGCGCTGGAGTTCGACGCCCTCACCCACCCGCATGGCGACGCGGTGTTCAGGGGAGGTGGGGTCGAGCAAGAAGCTGCTGCCGCAATCGGCCCCGGTGACATGCACCACTTCGGTGTGCAACTGCACCAGGACGCGCTGGGGGTCGAGGGTGTTGGTGAGGGCCTGGCTAAAGCGGGCGAGTTCGGAGGCCTGCCGCACGCCGGACAGGCGGCTGAGCCGGCTGGCGCCGCGCGGGCGGAAATACCAGCGGAGCGCGAAGGCGGCGGCCAGGCCGAGGGCCAGCCCGCCCAATGAGCCGGTCACGGTCCACTGGTTGACCTTTAGGAATTCCCAAAACAGCGGCACGGCGGCGTCGAAACAATTGCCGCACTGCTGCAAGTTGAGCCACAAGTCGGGGTTGATGGTGACGCCCGCGGCCTGGTCGAGATAGATGCCGAGGCTGTTGCCGACCCAGAGGAAGGCCACCACAATGAGCGTCAGTAAAAGGCGCTGAGATTGATTTCGGTTCAACCGGTACGCTCCAGTTTTCGCAAGCAGATTCTGCGCCAGGCCGCCGTTGGACGGCGGGCGCAGCAGACAGCAGGGAGGATGGCAAAGCCGGCGGAGACGCACCGCGCCTCCGCCCAGACAGCCGCCATGCCATAGCGGCGGGTGATGTCAAACGTGGCCCTAAACCAGGCCGGGACGAACGCGCTGCCCAGGCGGGCAGAGACGGTCAATTTTACCACTTCTGCCCCTGGCGGATAGCTACAGGAGGCAGAGAAAAGAGAAAGAGAAAGAGAAAAAGGGCGGGATATTTGGGGCGAATTGGCATGGTAAGGCCCGGGGCGGGTGTTCCGGCGCGCCGGCGATCGCGGTGGGGCAGCGCCCGGAGGCCGTGTGTTATACTCGCGCGAGTCGCTATTCCCCACTTTTGGCCTATTCTGACCGTGAATCCTAAGTCTTTGACCGAATTGAAGGCGATAATCCAGGGCACGCTCCGGCAGCGCCGGGTGCGGTTGGGCCTGGCCGCGGCGGCGGCGCTGTTTGCCCTGTGGTGGCTTTGGCCGCTGCTGGGCCTGCTGGATAAGGGCGCGCAGGTAGGGGCGCTGGTGCGGCTGGCCCCGGCGGTGCTGGGGCTGACCGGCCCAAAAACGTTCCTGGTGCTGGTGCAGAACGACGACGAACTGCGCCCGACGGGCGGTTACCTGACCGCCGCCGGCACCATGACGGTGTCATTGGGGCGCGTGTTGGGGCTGGACCTGGCGGACACGTCGACCCTGCAAGACCCGAACGTGACCTACCCGCCGCCGCCGGACCCCATTGCCCGCTACCTGGATGTGCCGGCCTGGTATCTCCGCGATGCCAACTGGTCGCCGGACTTCCCGACGACGGCCCAGACGGCCGAAATGCTGTACACGCTGGCCGAGCCGCGCACGTTTGACGGCGTAATTGCGCTGGACCAGGCCGCGCTGCGGATGCTACTGGAAGCGACCGGCCCGGTGCGGGTGAGCGGGCTGCCCGGGGCGATTACGGCCGACAATGTGCTGGCCTCGATGCGGGCGGCGCGCGACCCGGCCCCCGGCGAGGGCGTGAGCTACGAGTGGTGGCTCCAGCGCAAAGAGTTCATCCCCAAGATGGCCAAAGCGATAATTCGCCAACTGGTATGGACGCGGGTGGGCAGCCTGCTGCAAGCCGCCATTCGCGTGCTGGATGAGCGCCATGTGACGCTCTGGCTGCGCGAGCCGGGCGCGGCGGCGGTGCTGGCCGAGCACGGCTGGGATGGGGCGCTGCGGCCC
>JAYUUW010000238.1:0-3940 GCA_043754665.1 Anaerolineales bacterium
GGCAAGCCTGCCAGGGGAGCGCTCTTTTTTCGTTAAGGTCAGATAGCTGCTTTCAAACCCTCACCCTGCGGTGAGCCGGCCCGTTGATGTTGTCAGCCCAACGCAATCCTGCCAACAAAATAGCCGGCCCGCCGCCACTATTGTTTCTACGCCAGCGCGATGCGCTTGTCCGCCAGCGCCTGCCGGAAGATCTCCACCGTCTCGCGCACGCCCGCCGCCAGCGGCGTCTTCGGCAGTGCCCCCAGCACCGCCGTGATCGCCGTATCGTCCACGTCCTCGGGGAAAGGCAGGGGCTTGTCGTCGAACGTCACCTGGCCCGCCACCTCCGGCACCGCCGCCTCAATCGCCGCCACAATCTCGCGCATGTGCAGCGACGCCCCGCCCACGTTGTACACCTCGGCCCCCGTAATCGGGGCCAGCGCCGCGCGCACAAACGTCTTGGCCGCGTCGTCGGTGTATTGGAACACCCCCGTCCCGCCAAAGCCGATGTGGAACGGCTGCCCCGCCGCCGCCGCCAGCATCGCCTTCGTCGGCCCGCTCGTCATGCCCTGGTCGCGCGCCGCCCCGTACACCGTGTACGGCCGCAGCCCCAGGCTGGCAATGCCGTCGTCCTGCCAATAAATCTGCGCCGTGCCCTCGTTGGCCTGCTTGTACACCCCGTAGTGCGTGTTCGGGCTCAAATGCATGCCGTGCGCCAGCGGGCCGTCGCCGTATTCCTCGCTGTGCCCAAAGACCGCGATGCTGCTGGCATACACCAGCTGCTTAATGCCCGCCCGCTTGGCCGCCTCGAACATGTGCACCGTGCCCACCACGTTCACCTTTGCGCCCAGTGCCGGGTCGGCCCGGCAAAACGGCACTTGCAGCGCCGCCAGGTGAATGAGGCGCGTCGCGCCCGTGTTCTTCAGGCTGGCTTCCACCGTCGGCAGGTCAGTGATGTCGCCGGTGATGAAGTTGACCTGGGCCAACTCCTCCTCGGTCATAATTAACTTCAGCCGGTGCGGATTGCCGCCCACGTCCAGCACCGCCGTCGCATAGCCGTCCCGCACCAAATTGCGCACCACCCACGCCCCAATGCAGCCCAGCGCGCCGGTGACCAGAAATCGTTCCTCAGCCATGATGATGGTTACTCCCACAGAGTGATCCAGGCCCAGCCGCCTGGCGTCGTGCGTGCCGAAAGTGTAGACCAAGCCGCCCCGCTGTCAACGCCGCTCCCCCCCATCCGGCGCTGCGCGTAGCTGCAAGATTAGTCCAAACTGCCTCTTGCTGTTAACACATTTGTTTGTGAAGCTCTTTCTAGCGCGTGCCGTCGCCGCTGCGCCATCACAAACTTCCTATGCCCACCCACTGCCCGCCGCCCTCACCGACCCCGCTTGCTCAACCAGTGCCGCCGCGTGGCGCGTCCCGGCCGGTCTTCCCTCTCCTACCTCATCACGTGGGCACCCCTTCTCGCGCCCGATGTACTCATCGCGGGATGAGGTCCGCCCAGCCGCCTTACTCTCCCTTACCTCGTCACACAGTCACCCCTTCTCGCTTTAGGAGAAGGGGCCGGGGGATGAGGGCCGTCCAACCGCCTCTCCCCTCCCGCCCGCCTGCGGTAACGTTTCCGCAAGCTCAGTTGGCCAACGTGACAGTGCCGGTAGGCCTGACACCCTCCCAAGCTCAGTTGGCCAACGTGACAGTGCCGGTAGGCCTGACACTCTCCCAAGCTCAGTTGGTCAACGTGACAGTGCCGGTAGGCCTGACACCCTCCCAAGGTCAGTTGGTCAACGTGACAGTGCCGGTAGGCCTGACACTCTCCCAGGGTCAAGTGGCCGCAGTGACACCCGTGACACCCTCCCAGGCTCAGTTGGCCAACGTGACGCCCTCAACCTCAAGCCCTCTCCTGCCCCCGAGTCCCCTGAGTCCCACGGGTCCCCCGAGTCCCCAGCCTTTCCCCTCATACCCTTTGCCCTTCTACCGCAGCAGCGCCGTCACGTCCTCATACAAGAAGAACAGCAGCACCGACGCCGTCAGCATGCTCAGCCCAATGTACCGCCAGCGCCAGGAGGTGTTCCACAAGCGCCGCACGTTGTAGATCATGAAGCCCAGCGCAAACAGCTCCAGCGCGCCGCTCAACCAGATCGACAACCGGCTGCTCACGCCGATCACCGGCAGCAGGAACGGCAGCACCACATATTGCAGCGTGCAGCGGATGGCCACCACCATCACCGAACTACTCAGCACCCGCTGCCCGTGCTCAATTTCTTGCTCGTCTTTCGTCTCTAACGGTTCTTCTGCGACGACGGTACTCATGTTTGGCCCTTGCTTCCTTCAGCCCACCTGGGGCTTGCGTGGGGCGGCCATTGCGCCGCTCGCCGTTATTCTAACGCCATTTGCGCCGGCCTTCACGTTTTGGCCTTAAAAAGCAAGGGACGGGTTTACGCCCGTCCCTCGCGACCTGTCGCCGCACTGCCCCTACCCAGCCCGGCGCGGCGGCGGCTGCAAGATTTCCAGCGTGATGTTATCCGGCCCCCAAAAGTACACCGTATACCCGCCGGTGTTCACGCCCTGGCTGATGTAGTTCGGCGCGTCGCTCTTGAACACCACGCCCTGCGCCTGGAGCCGGTTGAACTCAGCCTGAATGTCATCCACGATGAAGCACCAATGCCCCACCCCCGGCCGGTTGGTGTCCAGCGGCACCGCCTCGCCGCGCGGGCGCTCATACTCCACCAGTTCAATGTGGTGGCCGCTCACCGGCACCGCCAGCCCCGGCACCCGCAGTTGCGCCACCTTCAAGCGCGCATTCGGGAACCCCACCAGCCGGCTGGTGTACTCGTTCTCCTGCACCTGCCCGCGTACATATTCCAGGCCCAGCACCTCGGTGTACCACTTCACCGCCGCGTCCAGGTCGTTGTGCGTAAACGACACATGCCAAAACCCAGAGATCGTCATGCTGTGACTCCCAAACAGGCATGTCGCGGCGCGCTAACCCTCAATGCAGAAAGCGAGTCCCCGCCGCGACTCCCCAATGATTTCCTTGTCATTCCGAACCGGCCTCAGGGCGGTGGCCCGTCCGCTGCCCTCGGGCCGGTGAGGAATCTCACCTTGGATATCTCTGCCGCACGTTCGGCCGGCTGCAAATCTATAAGCCCCTCAATCCAGCATCTGCTCCACCAGCCGCACAATGTCGGCGGCCTGCGGCAGCACCGTGTTCTCCAGCGCCTCGGCCACCGGGATCGGCACATGGTGCGCGCCCAGCCGCCGCGCCGGCGCTTGCAGCGCCTCAGGCGCCTGCTCGTACATCCGGGCGATGATCTCGGCCCCCAGCCCGCAATTGCTGTGGCTCTCATGCGCTACCAGCAGGCGGCCTGTCCGCCGCACCGACTCGATCACGCACGGCATGTCCAGCGGCTCAATCGTACGCAGGTCAATCACCTCCGCCTGCACGCCGCTCCCGGCCAGCGTCTCGGCCGCCTCCAGCGCCGCGAACAGCGACCGCGAGTAGCTGACAATCGTGATGTCGCTGCCCGCCCGCTTGATCTCGGCCTTGCCAATGGGGATCTCGACATCGGTCTCCGGCACCTCGCCCTTGGTGTTATAGAGCAGCTTGTGCTCGATAAACACCACCGGGTTGCCCGCCTTCATGGCCGCCTTCAGCAGGCCCTTGGCGTCGCGCGGCGTGGCCGGGGCGATGACGATCAGCCCCGGCACCTGCGCCAGCCAGCTTTCAAAGCTTTGGCTGTGCTGCGCGCCGTTGCCGCGCCCGCCGCCCTGCTGCGCGCGGATGACAATCGGCACCTCGACCTGCCCGCCCGACATATAGCGCAGCTTGGCCGCCTGGTTGATGATCTGGTCCGCCGCTACCAGCGCGAAGTCCATAAACAGCAGTTCCACCACCGGCCGCAGCCCGGTCATGGCCGCGCCGATGCCCAGCCCCACAAAGGCGCTCTCGCTGATGGGC
>JAYUUW010000239.1:0-4261 GCA_043754665.1 Anaerolineales bacterium
CCCGCCGCCTCGGCCGCCGGCAGCAGCACCGCGCTCTCCAGGCCCTCGGGCAGTTCTACCCACACAAAGAAACCGCCGCCGGGCAGCTCCACCTGGCAGCCGCTGGGCAAGTGCTCGCGCAAGGCGGCCACCAACGTGTCGCGCCGGGTGCGGTAAGCGGCGATCAGGTGGGCCACGTGCGGGTCATAATCGCCGGCCTGGCACAGCGCGGCCACCACCAGCGCAGTGAAGTGATTTAGCCCGCCGCCGCTGTCGAGCAGGCCGCCGTTGCTAAGCGCGTTAATCAGGTCCGGCCCGCCGTTCAGCCAGCCCAGCCGCAACCCCGGCGCTAGGCTCTTGGTGAACGCCCCCAGCCGCGCCACCACGCCGGTCGGGGCCAGGCTCCACAGCGATGGTGGGGCGGGCGCGTCGTAGGCTAGCTCGCGGTACACGTCGTCCTCAATGATGAGCAGCCCGGCCTCTTGCGCCAGCGCCACCAGCGCGGGGCGGCGCTCGGCGGCTAGCGAGCGGCCGGTGGGGTTGTTGAAGGTGGGCACCAGGTACAGCGCCCGTGCCGGATAGCCGGAGCGCTGCTGGGCCGACACGATTTCGGCCAGCGCGTCGAGCCGCAGCCCGCCCGCGTCGGTCGGCACGGGGATCAGCGTGAGGCCGTGGTCGCGCATGATGCGCAGCGCCAGATGATAGGTGGGCGACTCCACCAGCACCACCTCGCCGGGTTGGGCCACCTGCCGCAACACCAGTTCCAGCCCCAGGGAGATGCCCCCGGTGACCAGCAGTTCATCCAGCGCGGGGCGGCGGCCTTCGCGCTGGGCGATGCGGTCGAGCAGGTAGGCCACTAGCGGGCCGGGGCCGTTGGGGTGGCCGTATTGCAGCATGTGGGGGCCGAACGTGTCGAGCGCGGCCATGCTGGCGCGGTGCAGCGCCGCCACCGGCAGCAGTTCCGGGTCGGGGTGGCCCCAGGCCAGGTCGATCAGGCCGGGCCGGTGGACCATTTGAATGATCGGCAGTTCGGCTGGCATGCGCTGGCTTAGGGGCTTTCTTTACTGAGCCGCTGCCACGAGATTTTGCCGCAGTTGCGGCAGCGCCGCAGGGCGCGCGAGTTGCCATAGGCCTTGTAGCGGATGCCGCCCAGCTCCCAGATGGACACGCGATGGTTGCAGTTACCACAGCGGAAGCCCCAGGCGCGGCTGTGGGCCTCCATGTCGGCGGCCCGTTCGGGCGAGACGAAGGCCAAGATGATGCGTTGGGTGAGAGACCGGGAAGACATGGCGGTGCTCCTTTGGGCAAGGCAACAGCGGTCGAAGGCAGCGCCCTCGGCCGAGCTAGTCGCCGTCGGTATCTCGGAACAGTGTGCCGCGCCGCCAGGCCAAGAAGTAGCCGCCGTTGACGACAAGCGCCACCAGCAGCGCCGCCGGCCCCAAAATGGCCGGCATCAGCCACAACTCGAACAGGTTATTGATGCGCGCCTCGCCTGGCTTGTCGACGTTGTAGCGCAGGGTCACTTCTTGGCCCACGCGATAGGTGGGCGGGTCGGAGCTGTTGAGGCTCTCAAAGGTGTAGGTCTCGCCGTCCACTTCGTATTCGATGACGGGCTTATAGCTATTGCCATCCTCGCCGGAGACCACGCGGTTTTCGATGACCGTGCCGACCACGGTGCCGCCGCTGGTGGTGAGGGTGTAGCTGCCGTAGCCGTACCACGCGGCGAAGCCCAACATGACAACCCACATCAGGTTGAACACAATCCACCCGCAGCCGGCGCCTAGCCCGTTCCAGCAGCCGGAGATGAAGCTGGCCGATTTCTCAAGGGTGCCCATGGTTGTGCCGGCCTAGGCCGGGGTGTGGGCCTGAATAAAGGCCAGCGCCCGCCGCCAGGCATCGGTGCTTTCGGCGGCGTATTGCGCGGCGGTGCGGTCGAAGAAGCTGTGCGGCGCGCCGGGGTAGCTGACGATGTCGTGTTCCGCGCCGGCCTGGGTCAGAGCCTCATCCAACGCGGCCAACTGCTCGGGCGGAATGCCGGTATCGGCGCCGCCGAACAGGCCCAGCACCGGGGTGTGGGCGTGGTGGGCGGCGTCGAGCGCGCTGCCCACGGTGTCGTCGAGCTTGCGGCCCAGCCCGGCATAAAAGACGATGACCCCGGCCAGGGCGTACGACTGCCCGGCGGCCACGAGGCCCAGGCTGCCGCCCCGGCAGAAGCCGAGCAGAAACGTGGCCCGGCGCTCGCCCGCGCCCTGCCGCAAGTGGGCCAGCGCGGCCTCGGTGTCGGCTTGCAGCGTGGGCACGGTCATCTGCTGCACGTGGGGCATGTACTCGAAGCCCTCGTCGCGGCCGGTGAGGCCGGCGCTGCGGCCGAAGTAATCTATCGCCAGCGCGGCCACGCCCACCTCGGCGAAGCGCAGGGCCAGCTCCTTATAGAACGGGTGCAGCCCGCGCACATCGGGGTAGATGACGATCTGCGCGCCGCTGGGCGGGTTGGGGCAGGCCAGGTAAGCATTGAAGCGGTTGCCGTCGGCGGCGGTCAGCACCAGGTCGCTGCCGGTGGCGGGGCGGGTCTCGCCGGGGGGCAGCGGCGGGCGGGCATGGTCGTCGTAGCACATGGGCGGGTTCTCCTGCTGGGTTAGCGGGCGAGCAATGCCAGATAGTGCTGGCGCACCTGGGCGACTTTGGGGGCGATGACTACGCGGCAATAGCCCTGGTCGGGATGGTTGGTGAAGTAGTCTTGGTGGTAGGCCTCGGCCACTTCAAACGGCTCGGCCGGGACTAGCTCGGTGACAAGGGGCGCGGGCCAGGTGCCGGCGGCGGTGAGCTCGGCCATGACGGACTGGGCGGCGGCCTGCTGCTCCGGCGAATGGTGGAAGATGGCCGAGCGATACTTGGGGCCGACATCGGCGCCTTGCCGGTTGCGGGTGGTGGGGTTGTGCACGGTGAAGAAGACGTGCAGCAGGTCGGTGTAGCGGATGACCTGCGGATCGTAAGTAAGCTGCAAGGCCTCGGCTGGGCCGAGCGGATTGTGCTGGCCGCCGGTATAGCCAGCCACGCTGGCGCTGATGCCGCGCAGCGGGCGAAAGGCGGCGTCGAGGCACCAGAAGCAGCCGCCGGCCAGGGTGGCGGTGTGAGGGGCGGATTCAGGGGCGGGCGTGGTTGGCAGCATGTGGGGCGGAATCATAGCGCAGCGCGCCTAATAATTCCAGCCCGCGCCGGTAGGACTTCCGGTCGATGGTCGCTGTCATCGGCTTCTGAATTGCTGTCACCCTGTCATCGACTTCCGATTTCCTGTCACCCTGTCATCAGCTTCCGATTTCCTGTCACCGCCGTCATCGACTTCCGAATTCCTGTCACCCCTGTCATCGACTTCCGATTTCCTGTCACCCTGTCATCAGCTTCCGATTTCCTGTCACCCCTGTCACCTCGGCAAGCATCGAAAGGCTTATGGCGTTCGCAAAATCTTCTCCATCGCTTTGCCTTTTGCTAATTCGTCGACCAGCTTATCCAAATAGCGAACGCCCTGCATGATGGGATCTTCGATGTCCTCGACGCGGACACCGCAAATCACACCTTTAATCAATGCCCGCGCCGGATTGAGTTGAGGCGCTTCCGTAAGGAAGGTTTGAAAGTCGGTCTGCTTCTCAAGCTGCGCGTCTAGCTCTTGCTGGCTATAGCCGGTCAGCCAGCGGATGACTTCATTGAGTTCGGTTTTGGTGCGTCCTTTTTTCTCGACCTTGGCAACATAGAGGGGATAAACCCCGGCAACGTTCATGGCGTAGACGCGACGGAGGGTCTTGCTGTCGGCTTGCATTGGTGATTTTCCTTAGAGGCTAAAAAGGGTTGCGCCGCCTGTAAAAAGCTGTAAGAACGCTTGATGTTAAGCATATTTTAGACTGCGACCCTTTTAGCGACAAGGGGGTGCATTGGCTGAGGTGTATTTCATTTCATGGGCGAGACGCGTTCGTTTTGGTCTCGGCCGAGACGCTGCGCGTCACCGGCCCGAGGGGAGCGCCAAGTCCAACGACCTGAGGCCGGCTTCGGAACTCAAACAAAGGACATTTGGGCACCCCCGCACAAACCGCGGGGGCAGGTGTGTGACAAATCCAGCAGGTGGGCGACGGCCGGCGGCTGTCTCAGCCAGGACTGCCCCCAACGTGAAATGCGCCAATTGGTTGAAGCGCCTGCAAGCTGCGCATAGCCATGAAGGCGTGACGTGGAGCACAGACGCACAGAAGGCGACGCGCGGTGGTGGCACATGCCAACAGTGTGCCAAGAAATT
>JAYUUW010000240.1:0-6419 GCA_043754665.1 Anaerolineales bacterium
CGCTGATAGCCTTCCGGCGTCGGGCGGTTGGCCCGGTCGGTGAAGAAGTAGGCATAGGCCCGCGCCGCCCCGCGCCCCACGCGCCCGCGCAGTTGGTACAGTTGCGCCAGCCCGAACGTGTCGGCCCGGTCCACGATCAGCGTGTTGGCGTTGGGAATGTCCAGCCCGCTCTCGATGATCGAGGTGCACAGCAGCACATCAATCTCGCCCGCCGTGAACGTGTCCATCACCCGCGACAGCTCGTGCTCGTCCATCTGGCCGTGGCCGATGCCCACCCGCGCCTCGGGCACAATCGTCTCCAGCTTGTTGCGGATGACGCCGATGGACTGCACCCGGTTGTGGACGAAGAACACCTGCCCGTCGCGGTCCAGCTCGCGCAAAATGGCCTGCCGGACCAGCCGCTCGTTGAACGGTCCGGTGTGGGTGATGACCGGCAGGCGCTCCTCCGGCGGGGTGTTGATGGTCGAAATATCCCGCACGCCGGTGAGCGAGAGATAGAGCGTGCGCGGGATGGGCGTGGCCGTCAGCGTCAGCACGTCCACCTCCATGCGCAGCTTCTTGAAGTATTCCTTGTGCGTCACGCCGAAGCGCTGTTCCTCGTCGATGATGACCAGGCCCAGGTTCTTGAATTGCACATCTTTCTGCACCAGCCGGTGCGTGCCGATGATGATGTCGATCTGGCCTTCGGCCAACTGGGCGATGATGACGTCGGCCTCGGCCCGCGTGCGGAAGCGCGAGAGCATTTCTACCCGCGCCGGGTAGGGGGCCAGCCGGGTCTGAAAGGTGTGCAAATGCTGCTGGGCCAGCACCGTGGTCGGCACCAGCACCGCCACCTGCGTGCCGTCCATCACCGCCTTGAACGCCGCCCGCAGCGCCACCTCGGTCTTGCCGTAGCCCACATCGCCGCAGATCAGCCGGTCCATCGGGCGCGGGCTTTCCATGTCGGCCTTCACCTCGCGGATGGCGCGCAGTTGGTCGTCCGTCTCCACATACGCGAACGAGGCTTCCAGCTCCGCCTGCCAGATCGAGTCCACGGCCGAGGCGTGGCCGCCCACTGAGGCGCGCTTGGCGTACAGCGCCAGCAGGTCTTGCGCCACCGCCTCCACCGCCACCTGCGTGCGGCTTTTGGCCACGATCCAATCGGGCGAGCCCAGCCGCGAGAGCGTGGGGGCGTGGTTCTCGTCCACGCCGATGTAGCGCGTCAGCCGGTCGGCCTGGTGGATCGGCACATACAGCTCGTCGCCCTGGTCGTATTCCAGCAGCAGGTATTCGCGCTCCATGGCCTCAATCGAGCGCGTCACCAGCCCCCGAAACCGGCCGATGCCGAAGTCCATATGCACGACGTAATCGCCGTCGCCTAGGTCGGCGTAGTTGGCCTCCGGTGAGCGGGCGGCGGGCCGGCTGCGGCGGCGGGCGCGCACCGCATCCGGCCGCGCCCAGCCGAAGATTTCGGCGTCGGTCAGCAAATGCAGGCCGGCGGGGCGGGCGCTCTCCTGGTCCTCGGGGATATCCAGCCGCCAGCCGTCGGCCAGCGCGCCCTGCACAAACACCAGCGTGCCGCGCGGCGGCAGCCCGGCCACCGCGTCGGCCGGGGCCAGGTAGGCCTGCTGTTCGCCCCACATCTCGGCCAGCCGCTGGCTCTGGCGGGTGACCACCACCGCCCGGTCGGTGGTGCGGCTGAGTTCTTCCAGGTGTTCGAGCAGGTTCTTCAGTTGGCCGCCGAAGCGCGGGCCGGCGTGAAAGCGCGCTCCCAGTTCGATCAGCGGGGTGGCCTCGTCATCGGGCGCGGCCAAGATCACCGGCGCGGGCACGTGGCTGCTCAACTCGTCCTGCAGTTCGGCCCACGGGTGATAGGGCAGTGGGTCGTCGGCGTGCACCAGCCCGGCGGCGATTTGCTCCACCCGCAGCGCCACGGCCTGCTCTTCCAACTCCTCAATCGTGCCGGCCAGTTCGCGCCAGTCGTCCACCAGCACCAGCGCGCGCTCCGGCAGGTATTCCAGCAGCCCGGCCGGGGCATACATGCGCGGCAGGTAGAACTCCAGGTTCGGCACCATCAGGCCGTCGCCCGCTGGCGAGGCTTCGTCGTCGTTGATGGCGGCGGCTTCAACCGACCAGGCCGGGTTCCAATAGCGCGGCAGCGCCTCGCGCGCCGGGGTGATAGTCACCGCCTCGCGCTTCTCGCCCGAGCGCTGCGTGGCCGGGTCGAAACGCCGCAGCGTGTCGATCTCCTCGCCGAACAGCTCAATGCGGGTGGGCGCGTCGGCGGCAATGGGGAAGATGTCGATAATGCCGCCGCGCCGTGCAAACTGCCCCGGCTCGACTACGATGGTGGCGTTGTTGTAGCCCGCTCCCACCCAGGCCTCCAGCGTCTTTTCCACCCGCAGGGGCTGGCCGACTTTCAGCGTGCGCGTGTTGGCCGCAAAGTCGCGCCGGGGCACGGTGCGCGACATCAGCGCCCGCGCCGAGGCCACAATGATCAGCGGGGCGTCGGTCAGCGAGGGCGCGGCCCCGGCCAGCGCGGCCAGTACATTCAGCCGGTCGTGGATGGTGCGTGGCCCCCACGCGCCATATTCGTAGAACAGCGGGTTGGGTTCGTTAAAGGAGAGCACCCGCGCCCGGGGTGCCCAGGCCGTTAGCTCGTCGGCCACGGTGGCGGCGCGGTCGCTGCGGGCGGCAATTACCAGCGTGGGCGCGGCCTGGTCCTGGCTCAGCGCCGCCGCCACCGGGATGCGCGCCGCCCGCAGCAGGCGCAGCGCGAAGCCCGTCGCGCCCGGCTGCCCGTCGCGCACGGCCGTCAGCGCCGCCTGGTATTCCGGCAGCCCGCGCAGGGTGTCTAGCAAGCCCGAGAGGTTCATAGCGTGTCGGCCGCGCCGTTGTAGCGGTTCATGGCCGTCACCAGGCCTTCCTTCAAGAAGCACTCAGCCGCCTCTGCCGCGCGGTCGAGCGTCACGGTGATGACTTCCAAATCTTCGCCGCGAAAGTCTTTGAGCACATAGCCCGCCGCCGCTTTAGTGCCGCTGGGCCGCCCCACGCCCAGCCGCAGGCGCGGGAACTTTTCAGTGCCGAGCTGCTCAATGATCGAGCGCATGCCGTTGTGGCCCGCCGAGCCGCCTTCGGCGCGCATGCGGATGGTACCTAGCGGCAGGTCGATCTCGTCGAAGCTGATGAGCACGCGCTCTAGCGGCACCTGGTAAAACCGCACCAGCGCGCCGACCGCCTCGCCGGAGAGGTTCATGAAGGTCTGCGGCTTGGCCAGCACCACCGGCACCCCCGCCACGCTGCCGGTGGTGATGAGGGCCTTGCCTTGGCGCTTGGTAAAGCCCATGAGCTTGTGCTTCTCCACCAGTGTGTCCAGCAGCATAAAGCCGACGTTGTGGCGGTTCAGGCGGTATTCGCGGCCGGGGTTTCCCAGGCCAATCAGTAAGTGGCGTTCGGGCGTCATGAGCCTCAACAGGGTGCGATTAAAACTAGGCGCGGGCTCGTCGCGGCGACCAGCCCTGTGCATGGCTCTAGGCCAGCAGTCCTTCGGTTGTGACAGGCCACCCCACGCTCGCGCTTGATCGCTATTGCGAGCGCCTGGGTAGTTCTTTGCCGCTGCGCCTGTGGTCCTGCAGCGCTCCCAGCCGGCGTAGGCCGGCTTCGCTTTATGTAGCTGCGCTGCGAAGCGTCAACCGCCAGCGTCATAGCCTGCCAGCACTTGGCCTTGTTCCCCTGACCCTACCGCCGCCAGCGCAGCGCGGCGCGCAGCCCGCCGTATGCGGCCAGGATCAAAAACCCAATCACGGTCAGGCGCACGCCGTCTAGAAAGGCCGCGCCGATCATCTCAGTGTTGATGCGCCCGGCCGGTATGTCGATGGCCGGGCCGCCGTCGTCCCCGCTGCCCCCGCCCACAGTGGTGGCGCGCGGCGTGGCGGTCGGCGGCAGGTCAATCAGCGGCGTGGTGGCCGTGGGGGCGGGCGTCTCGGTCGGTGGGGGGCCATCCGTGGGCGGCGGCGCAGTCGGCGCGGCGGGCGTGCTGTTCTGCACCCGTACATTCGCCACGAACGTCTCCAGGTACGCGCCCTCGCTGTAGAACACCCGCAGCCGCAGCACATACAGGCCGTCGCTGATCTTGGTGGTGTCCCAGGTGCCCAGCACCTCGTTGATGACCTGGTTGGTCGAAGGCGCTTGCAGCGAGAACCAGGTGTCGGTGGGGTTGGGGCTGTAGCCGAAGGCCAGTTCGTAGCGGCCGAATTGGGGGTGCGTGGCGCTGCCGGTGATGGGCACCAGGCCATTGAGCAGTGCGCCCTCCAGCGGCGAGGTGATCACCGCCACGCCCTGATCCTGCGCCTGCGCGCGTGGCGTCAAGCCCAGGCTCACCCCCACCAGCAGGGCGAGCGTTAACCGCCAGAAAAGACGCCCATAGGCCCGCATCGCCCGGTGACTATAGCATGCCGGGTAGGGGGCGTCAACGGCGCAGCGTGGAAGAGTGGAAGTCGGAGGTCAGATGTCGGAGGTCGGAAGGGGATGGATGTCAGGGCGACTGGTAGATACCGGCGGCGATTAGAGCCGCTTCCTATTTGACGTATGCCATCACCCAAACGCCGGCCTGCGTGCTGCCTCGCGTAAGGGCGTTTTAATAAACGCCCCAGCGCGTGCTATCAACCAATCGGCGTACTTCAATCAGGAAGCTGCTATGGGGGGACTCAAGGGCCTCGGGGGCGGGATGAGCCGGGTGGGGCGCAACACCCTGACCACCAAACCAGATTGCTGCTTTGAAGTAGAACAATTACTCAGTACAACTGAAGCATGACCACCGCCCTGGCTTTCTGGTTTGCTTCCACCGCGCCGCCGCCCGCCGAGCCGGTGACAGTGCCGCGAAGCGGCCTGACACCCTCGCAAGGCCAATTGGTCAAAGTGACACCCGTGACACGCGTGACACCCTCCTTGGCCCAATTGCCTCCAGTGACGCCTCACCAATGGCCGTTATGTCAACCTGCCTCCTCCGACCTCCGACCTCCCACCTCTCACCTCCCATTTCCCACCGCCCACCCCATACGCTATACTCCCTCCCAGGGGCAGCGACGTAACTTTAAGGAGACGCGGGTGTTTTACGATATGCATCCTGCGCCAATAGGGACCGGGCGGTTGTCCGATTTCACTGACGAGCCTGGGTTGGTCGCGCAGGCTAAGACCGACCCGCAAGCCTTTGGGGCGCTCTATGAGCGCTACGTTCAAAAAATCTATAGCTATGTGTACTACCGCACCGGCAACCAGCACGACGCCGAAGACCTGACCGCCAAAGTCTTCCAGCGGGCCTTGGTCAGCCTCGACCGCTACACCTCGCGCGGGCTGCCCTTCTCGGCCTGGCTGTACCGCATCGCCCACAACCTGGTGGCCAACTGGCACCGCGACCAGGGCCGCCGGCAAATACTGCCGCTGCACGAAGCCGCCCGCCAAGACTGGCAGGCCCTGCGCACCGAAGCGCCCGAGCTGGCGGTCGAAACCGCCCAAGAGCAAGCGCGCCTGCTCGACGCGGTGCGGCAATTGTCTCAGGAGCGCCAGCAACTGTTGGTGCTCAAGTTTGTCGAGCGCCTGTCCAACGCCGAAATCGGCCAGGTGCTCAACCGCAGTGAAGGGGCCGTCAAGAGCCTCTATCACCGCACGCTGCAGGTGCTGCGCGCCGAACTCACCAAAACCGCCGAGCCGCCGACAAATGGCTCGGGGAACCACCCACCCACCGCCCCCTCAGCCAAGGAGCCAAAATGAGCCAGCGCAGCATCGCCATCGTCACCGACTCCACCGCCTACCTGCCCAAAGACCTGCTGGCCCAGTACGGCATCAGTGTGGTGCCCAACATGGTCAACTGGGGCACCAAGTCTTACCGCGACAGCGTTGACATCCAGTCTACCGAGTTCTTCGAGCGCCTCAAGACCGACCCGGTGCAGCCCACCACCGCCGTCGCCTCCATCGGCGACTTCCGCGATGTGTACGCCAAGGCCGCCGCCACCGCCCCGGCCGTGCTGGGCATTCACCTCTCGGCCAAGCTCTCCGGCACCTTCTCGGCCGCCGAACAGGCCCGCGCCTTGCTGCCCGACCAGAACATCCGCCTCGTCGACTCGAACGCCACGGCCATGGCGCTCGGCTTTGTAGTGCTGGCGGCGGCGCGGGCGGCCGAAAAAGGCCTATCGTTCGAGCAGGTCATTGCCGCGGCGCAGGCCGCTATCCCGCGCGTCGGGCTGGTCTTCACCGTCGAAACGCTCGAATACCTGCGCCGCGGCGGCCGCATCGGCGGCGCGCAGGCCTTTTTGGGCGGCCTGCTCGATATGAAGCCGATTTTGGAGTTGGCCGAGGGCCGGGTGGAGCCGGTGGAGCGCATGCGCACCAAGAAGAAGGCCCTGGACCGCGTGCTCGACATCATTGCGGCCAAGGCCGGGGCG
>JAYUUW010000241.1:0-8803 GCA_043754665.1 Anaerolineales bacterium
ATGACGACCGCTCCCGCCGACCAATCCGCCTCGAAGCAAATCAGCATCCCGTTGTCCGAGTTCCGCCGGCTGGCGCTGGGCCGGCTGGTGGCGCTGCTGCGCGACGTGGCCGACCGCGAAGATCAGCGCGCCACCAACTTTGTCAAGCGCACCCCCGCGCCGCTGGAGCGTTTCTGGACCACCCTGGAACTCAAGGTCGAGGCGCATGCGCAGTGGGAAGCGGTCAAGGCCCAGTATGTCCCGCTCGCCGGTCTGCTGGCCGCGGTCGTGCCCATCCTCGAGCAGTTGGAAAGCGCCGGCAGCGCCTACCTCCTGCTGCATGCCTACGAGCAACTGCTGGCGCTGGCAGACGCGGCCCTGCCCGAGCAGGCCTACCACGCGGCCGACATGTTTCACATCACCGCCGACGCGCGCCATATTTATATGTCCGTCAACCGGAACCGCCTCGACCGGCATCCAGCCCTGGCCGAGTCGGTCGAGCGCGATGTCAATCACCTGCGCTTCATGGGGTCGGTCTGCGCCCTGATGGAAGACCTGCGCGCGGCCGGCCGGCAGCCGACCAACGACGAAAGTGTCGCCATTGCGCTGGCTTACGATTTGCTGCGGCAGGGCGTCGCGCTGCCCTCAGCCTATCAATCGATCGGCGTCTCTGGCTTCCGCGCGATTCAGACGCACCTGTCGCTGGCCGACCCCGGCGACGGCCACATCAAGGTGACCAGCCGCGAGGGGCGGTTGCTGCACGGCCTGGTGGTGCACGTGGAGCACATTGACCGCGATGAGGAATTTGACAGCGAGTTGGTCGAGCCCTACCGGCTGCCGGCGGCCGTCAATGCCGCCAAGGTGCGGCTGCATGTTGGCTCCCACGCGCCCGTGACGGCCTTCATCGGGCGGCCGGTGTTCGAGAGCCGCAACGTCCGGCGCGACCTGCTCAAGGCCGTGCATATGACGGCCAGCGCCTGCACCGCCATGTACCGCAACGGGATTGCCGACTGCAAGATTTCCATCGAGCGCATGACCGCCACCGAAGCCCTGACCTTTATGCGGGCGGTGGTGGGGAATGTGCTGCGCGACCGCAACCGCCAGTTTCTCTCGGCTGCCTTTCGCATCAACTTTCCGATTGTGGATGACCGGCCGGACACCGTGGCCAAGCACGGCGGGCCGGTGACGCTCACCAACCGGCTCGATATCGCCCGCTTGGGGGTCAAACTGGCCCGTGCCGGCGGCTTCGACAAGGTGGCCTGGGATGGCTCCTCCAATGAGGTGCCCAGCATCCCGATTCTGGACCAACTGCCGCTGGGCGACTGGGTGGAGCTGGCGCACCTGGCGCACGAGGCCGGGCTGGAGTGCTATGTCTCGGCCGGGTGCGTGGCCGGCCACATGCGCCTCGCGGCGCTGGCGGCCATCGACGGCGTGGGCGTGGGCACCAGCCTGCACTATATTGATGCGGCCACCAAGCTGATGGGGGCGCTCCGGCCGGAGGCAATTATGGAGGCGCTGCAAGTGCGCGATGACGCGGCCCGTGAGCCGTTTGCCCAGTGCAGCCGCCTGCTGGCCCGGATGGATCGGATGCATGCCAACGCCGGGCTGGGCGAGGCGGAGGAACATTATCGCGCGCTGCTGGCGCTGGCGCTGCGGCACGGCAAGCTGGAGCATGCGCTGCAAGTGGCGGCCGGGGTGGCACGCCTGCAAGCCCTCAAGCCGGATTATGACGTTGAGTTCTGGGCCTGGGTGGGCGACGCGGACCGGGCCGAGGCGACCCCGACGATGTTGGGCGGCGACCGGCTGGCGATTAACGCCGACAGCGCGGCCACCGACGATTGGCAAGACCTGGTGTCACGCCTGGCGTACGCGCCCGGCTTTGGCCGCGAGGCGGCGGGCTAGAGGCAAGGCCCCGCCGCGATGGAAACGTGTAGCGCGCCGCGCCGTTGCGCCCGCGCCGGGAGGCAGCCATGAGCATCGGTCTGACGCAGGTTCATCATATCCAAATTTTTGTCCCCCCCGCCACTGAGCAGGCGGCCAAGCACTTCTACAGTGCGGTGCTGGGGCTGGAGGAGATCCCCAAGCCGGCGGCCTGGCGCAAGAACGGCGGCGCCTGGTATCGGCATGGCCCGAACCAACTGCACTTGTCGCTCGAGCGGCACCCGGAGGATAACCCGGGCAGCCAGCGCCATGTGTGCTACATGGTGGTCGACCTGGCGCACGCCGAGGCGGTGATGCGCGCGGCCGGGGTTGAGATCGTGGCCGACGACCGGCCCTTCGAGCAGTGGACGCGCTTCTACGTCCGCGATCCCGGCGGCAATTACATCGAGATCGCGCAGATGAACGCGGCGGGCCAGGCGCCGTGAGGGGCCGGCTTACACGAACGCCACTCGCCCGCGCATTTCCTCAGGCGTGAGTAAGTCGTGGATCAACCGCAGGCCGCGTACGACGTCACCGATGGGAGTCCACTGAGGGGCGTAAACCAGACCGGCGTGGGGCGTGCCTTGCTGATGCAAGGCCAGGAAATCCGCATCTTGGGTACACGGCACCCAATTACGACTGGCCGCTAGCGACAGTTGGGCCGTGTCGCTCGCGCCGAGATGGCCGGCGTCGGGCGTGGTGACTACCTCCACGCCGCGCAGCCGCAAGCCATGCGCGACGGCCGAAGGGACGTTTTCGTCCAGGTAGAACTGTATCTTATCCGCCACGCAGCTTTTGCTTCACCAAAGAAGGATTCGCTTGCCGCACGGCCTCGGTTAACGATTGCCCGTCCTGGATCGATTGCTCGACCTCCGCCCGATGCGCGAAATAGTAAGCTAAGGCCGCGTGACTTCGGCCAGGCTCAGGCTAAACTCGGCCGCAATCTGATCCGCGCCGAGACCCAGCCGCTCGTGCCACAGGGCGATGTCTTGGACCGTAATGCGGCGATTGGCAATGCGCGGCTTGCCCCCGCAGATGCCGGGCGTAATGGCGATGAGTCGATCTAGCGCAATGTCACTGGCCATAGGCGTATCCGATCTACAGACGTGGGCGAAGCCGGCGCGCCGTGGCGCGACCACACGGGAACAGCCTGTAACCAAAGTATAGCAGTGGTCGGGCGCGTCGCGAACGGCCAAGCTATTGGGTCAATCCAAACAAACCGTTTGTATCGATGAATTGGCGAGCGGCTTCAGCGCTCATGCCGGTCGTCGCGGGGGCCGAGCGGCCGGCCCTGGCCCAACTGCCGGTCCTCGCCGGCCGGGTCCGCGCGCACCGCGGCGCTAAGGCTCCGTCTGGTTGACGGTGAGCACCATGGTCGTGGTTTCGGTGACGGAGCCCTGCTGAAGGCCGACCACCTGGCTGGTGGCCACGTATGATTCCTCGCCGGCGATGGTCCAATTGTCGGTATGCAGATGCGGGTTGTGCAGGCCGGAGAACAGCGCGCCCCAGGTATCCACCGGCTCCTGGGTGGTATCGAAGCGTTCCACCGTGCAGTTGCCGGCCTCGTCCACGTCGAGGGTCAGGTGGCCGGCGTTGGTGGTCGTGATGGGGTCGAGGGCGACCCCTTGCAGCGTAAAGTTGGACACCCGGTCGTCTGCGTCGTAAATGGGCCGCAGATCGGTGATCTGCAGGCTGGGGGTGGGGTAGGGGCTGACCTCGAAGGCGGCGGGACAGTCCGTAAACAGGAGCTCGAGCTGGTCGTAGATCACCGCCGTGGCGCCCTGTAAAACGGCCAAGCCACCGCGACTCACCGCCTGGAGCGGAAAGGGACTGGTGTGCACCCGGGCGGTTTCCACCAGGCCGCCGCCCTCATCCTCCACGCGGACGACCATCCGTGAGGTGATGACGTGCAGTTGATAGTCACACGTTTTGTGCGAGGTGGGCGGTCCATAGCGGGTGACGTAGTCCACGGCCAAATCGCGCTGAAAGCCTGAGGCGGGCGCTTTCAGCAGGTGCAGGAGGGCTTGCGCATAATAGTCATCCTTCGTGCGGCAGCCCGCGTGCTCGTCCAAGAACAGCTTGATTTCACCGGCCAGCCGAGTAATGATCTGGCCCCGGCGCAGGCGCAGGTCGGGCTGCCCGGGTTGCGCCGGCCTAAGCCCCTCGGAAAAGGTTCGGTCGGCCATGACAATATCGGCCATCAGCAGCGAACCGCGCCGGGCCTGCCGCGGCGCGGCGGCGCCGGGCCGCAGCGCGGGCGCGGCCCAGCCGGCCAGCCGCCGGGGCCAGACGTGTGCCTGGGGGTGCTCCACCCGCTGCAGCAACCCGGCCACGAGCTGCGCCAGAATTTGGGCTTCGCCGTCCGGGCTAAGCTCAAGGCTAAAGGCCCGCAGGGCGGCCAGTTGCTGCGCCAATTGGTCGCCCGCCTCGCTCGGGATTTGCTCGGTTTGCGCCTCGACCTCGGCCAACGTGGTGGCGGCCAGGCCAAACGTGTCGCCCCAGTAGACCGCCAGCCGGTAGCCGTCCGCGACCGGGTAAATGGGCGCCAGCGCCAGCTCGGAGTTTAAGCTCGAAACGCTAAAGCCGATGGTGACCGGGGCCGCCGCGGCGTTGGCCGAGGGAATAATGGTCAAGGTAAGCGGTTCGCGAAATCGAAGCGGGGGAAAGATCTGGACGGCCGCCAACAGTTCAGCGGCCACGGGCGCGTCGACGATCTCGCCGATGGGGGTCAGGAAGAAGGTGGTCAATTCATCCACCGCGCCGGCCGGAATCTCCAGGGTGAACCGCGCCGCATTGGGCGCGGTCAGCGTGATCACACCGCCTTCGGGGCCAATGTCTTGCCAACTCGACACTGGCCGCGCCGGCGGTGCGAGCGCCTCAGGGTCGAAGCCCTCCAAGAAAGCCGTCACCGTGGCCAGCGCGTCCGGATCAGGGTTGAGGGGGTCAATGGTCGGCAGCGGCGGCACCTCCGGCACCTCGCCCACGGTGGGCGTGGCCGCCAGGGGCTGCACCACTAAGGGCTGTGGTTCCAAGACGGGTAAGGCGACCGTAGCGCTGGCCTCGGCGGTCTGGCCGCCGCCGCTAAGCGCGCTGAGCTGGTAGGTGAGCTGCGCGCTGCCGGGCAGCACGAAGTGCATGTAGCTGGTTTGATCGGCGGCGAGGTCGGCCACGACGAACAGCTCACCCTCGCCATAGCGGGCTTGAATTTGGTAGCCGGCGGCCTCGGCCACCGGCAGCCACGCCAGCGCCACGCTAACGGGCGACAGGGCCGTAGCCGCGAAGTCGCCGGCGGCGGGCGCGGTGGGGGTGGCGGCGTCAGCGGCGGGCGTGCGCGACGGCGCGGCGGCCTGCCCTGGTTCGGTTGGGGTGCCGGGGGGTGGGGGCGTGGCGGTGGGGTTGGCCGGGGAGAACGGCCCGGCGCAGGCCAGAGCGGCCAGAAACCAGATCAACAGCAGCCAGCGGGCGGGCGGGGGCGTTTTCATACGTGGCCGTCCTTAACCAGACGCATCGCCGGATTGTTGCGGTGCCTCGTACCCGGGGACGCACAGCAATCGAGGCCGCTGGTATTGTAGCCCCCGCCAGATCGGCGGCAAGTGAGGCGTTAGTCACCCAGCCCTAACCTATTCCGGCCAGGGCGCGCCGGCTTGCATGGCCTGCCCGTATTCCGGCAGCCGGTCGTCCGCAATGCCGCGGATGTCGTTCAGGGGGTAAACGGATTGGTGATGGTAACGCCGAGGATGATCTGGCCAGGCTGCAAATCTTCGGACCATAAGGTCGGGCACTCCAGCCGTTGAGCGCTGACCACCACCATCGCATCCCAAAATGACAGGCGGGCGGATTGTTGCAGCCGGATGGCCGCGACCACGTCGTCGGGCGTGGGCGAATGGATCGTCCAAAACCCCAAGTCTTCTACGCGCTGGCGGGCCGTTTCCGGGTCGAGGGGGCGCCGCACTTTGGCGGTGATGTTAACGTAGAACTCTTGTAGCACCTGGATGCTTAGGCAGCCCTGCCCCTGCGCCCATAAGTCGGCCAACAGGACTTTGGCGCGTTCGTGTTTGGCGCTGGCCGAGACATCGTGGGCGTAAACCAGCACATTCGTGTCGACGAACTGCCGGGCCGGCTCACCGCTCATGCGAGCTTTCGCGCGTGACGTGTAAACGGCCCTGGGTGCCCAAATCGGACGCGTGCGCGAGCCAGGCGAGGTGCCGCGCCTGGGCTTGGGCGTAGCCGGCTTCACGCGCGGCCAGTTCTTCCAGCGCTTGGGTGGCCAATTGGGAGAGACTGGTTTGGCGGCGGGCGGCAATGCGCTTGAGTTGGCGCAAGACCTGGACGGGCAAGGAGAGTGTGACGTTGCGGTTAGCGGCCATAGCGACCTCCGACCCAATTGTAGCATGCCTGCACGTAAAAGCGTGAAGGTGGCAACCGCCAACCGCCAACCGCCCTAACCTATTCCGGCCAGGGCGCGCCGGTTTGCATGGCCTGCCTGTACTCCGGCAGCCGGTCGTCCTCAATGCCCCGGATGTCCGGCAAGAACGGAAAATCGGCCGGGGCCACGGCCAGCCGCGCCAAAGGGGTGACCGGCACCAGGCTGGCCAACTGCGGCACGCGCACCTCATACGGGCCGAACCGGAGCGACGGTTGGTTAACAAACGTCTCCCCCGGCAGCAAATAGACCATGCCGGTGCGCCACGGCTGCTGCCGCAGGGCGGGTTGGCTGATGCCAAACACGTAGCGGGCCTCACTGACCTGTCCGGCGGCATCGACTAACCGGATACAAGCGTTGGTGGTGGTCAGCGGGTAACGCGGCCGGTCCAAGATAGCGAAAAACATCGCCCACAAGCCGTCGCGGGCGGCATAGACGGCGGTCTGCGCGCCAAAGGCCGTCAGGTCGCTCGACGGGCGCGGCTCGAAGACCGGGATGTGCGGGTCGCCGGTGCCATGCAAGACCATGCCGTGCTGGTCGGCCAGGTAACACAGGAACTGCCACTTGGGGACCCGGAAGGCGTAATCGATCAGGGTATTGGTCTCAGCCGCCCGGAGCTTGGCCAACAACTGATCGAACTCAGCGCGGGTCTCGGAGGTGAGCTCGACCGGGGGGCGTCGCAGCCAGTAATCCGGAAGCAGCATGGCCGATGCTCCTATAAGCCGACGAAGGGATGGTCTGCCGTAAAATCTTGGAACCAGAGTGACTTGAACGGCCGCCTCACGCGGCGACCGCCTCGATAATGGCAAAACCGGACACGATCGGAATGACCTGGCTGACGCTCAGTCCGGCCGAGGCCAGCAGCGCCTGGAACTCGGCCAGCGTCCGCTCGCGGCCGCCGGGCCCCACCAGCATGTTCAGGTCGCTGCGCGCGAGCGCCTGATGGGCGGGCGAGGGTTCCAACCGCTCGGGCATCAGCCGCTCGATGATCAGCAGCTTGCCGCCCGCGACCAAGGCCCGGCGGCAGTTGCCCAGAATGGCGCCGCTCTGGTCATCGCCCCAATCATGGAGGATGCTTTTCAGCAAGACGGCCTCGGCCGGGCCGGGAACCGCCTCAAAGAAACTGCCCGTGATGATTTCACACCGCTCCGCCAGCCCCAGGGCTGCCAGGTGACGCTGGCCGGCCGCGCGCGCATGGTCCATGTCGAAGAGCACGCCGCGCGCGGCCGGGTTCGCTTGGAGAATGGCCGCGAGTAATTCTCCGGAACCGCCGCCGACATCGACGATGCGCGTCAGCCCCGCAAAGGGATAGACCTGGGCCACATCTTGGGCCACCAGCCGGGTGAGCTCGACCATGGCCTGATTGAAGAGCGCGGCCAATTCCGCATCGCGCGCCAGATGTTGGAAGTCCTGCGTGCCGGAGAGGTGCTGCCGGGCGGATTCGCCGGTTTTGACGCTGTGCAGTAAGTGCCCCCACACCGGCCATTGCGGGCCGCCGACAAAAATGGCCCAGGAACGCAGGGAGTTGGGGGCGTCGCTTCGGAGCAGGGCGCCCAGCGGGGTCAACTCAAAGGCGCCGTCCGCGCGTTCCCAGCAGAGCTCAAGCGTCGTCAGCGCGCGCAGCAGGCGCAGGAGCGACGGCGCATGGCTGCCGCTGGCCGCGGCCAGTTCAGCGCTGGTTTGCGGTCCGGCGGCGAGTAAGTCGGGCAGGCGCAGCTGGACCGCCGCATACGCGGCCTGCGACATCCAGTTGGCCGTGATGATTCCCTGCAGGCGGGTCACCAGGCTGTGGGGGTTGGCGTGGGTGTCAGCAGATGGATTGGTCATGGGCCGCGCTCCTTTGTGCCTACTCGTGCTCGCGCTCCGTGTGAAACACCTTCTCCCCCGCCCGCACCGCGACCTTCAGGCGGTTCGCCTGGCTTCATTCAGTCGCCTACTGTCTGGGATTTCGGCTTGATTATAGCCGGGGCGGCGAAGCCGGACGAAGTGTATACTGCCGCGCCTGGCACCAATGTCAAGTCCGTGGAGGGAGGAGGTCCGCTATGCTGTCTGGACTGGGAGGAATGATGAACCGAGCGGCGGGGGCCGGGCTGACCGACCCAGCCGAGATCGAGGCCAACCGCCGCGGGCAGGTCACGGCGGCGCAGAAGACGCGCGCTCTCAACGTTCTGCGCTATGGCCCGAGCTGCCTGGGCACGCTGTTCAATTTGTTTCGTTACGGCGTGATGGCCATTTTCTCCATTTTCTTGTTGGTGTGGTTCCTCGCGCCGGCCTGGGTTACCTGGGGCCTACTAGCGCTGGTAGTTGTCAGTCTGCTCGTCATGGCCGCGGGGTCGGCCCTGGGCGTCGTCTGGCGCATGTCAACCATGTCCCAGGACGTAAACGGCAACCGCACGGCTCAGGGTCCGGGCCACCTCACCTATGGGCGTGGCCGTCACGAGGCCGAGGTGCCGGGCCGCCGCCTGTTGCTGGACAGCGGGC
>JAYUUW010000242.1:0-7755 GCA_043754665.1 Anaerolineales bacterium
CACAGGCGACCTGGCCCGTTACCGCGCCGATGGCGCCCTGCTGTGCCTGGGCCGCCTAGACGATCAGGTGAAAGTCCATGGCGTGCGAGTGGAGTTGGGCGAGATTGAGGCTGCCATGCGCCAGATGGCGGGTGTGCGCGACGCGCTGGTCTCGGCCTGGCCAGACGCGCGCGGCGACACCCAGCTCGTTGGCCATATCATCGCCGCCCAGTTGCCAGCCCCAACTCCGGCTGAGATCCGCGCGTGGCTGCGCGAGCGCCTCCCGGAGGTGATGATCCCCCCGCATATTCTGTTTGCCGAGAGCTTTCCGCAGACGGGCAGCGGCAAGGTGCAGCGGTCGGCACTACCCACCCCCGACACCGCTCGGCTCTCCGCCGGCGCGCCGGCTGTGCCGCCCGAGACGCCGACCGAGCGCCAGTTGGCGGCGGCCTGGGCGCAAGTGCTCGGCCTCGAACTTAGCCGTGTTGGGCGCGACGCCGACTTCATCGACCTCGGCGGTCACTCACTGCTCATGACGCCGCTTATGCTCGAGATCCGCCAGCGCTTCCAGGTGAGCTTTGCCCTGCGCGAATTCTTCGACGCACCCACCCTGCGGCAGTTTGCGGCGCTCATCGATGCCCGCCGTCAGGCCAGCTACCAGCCCGACAGCCGCTCGACGCGCACGGCCGAATGGGGCCGCCAGCGGATGGCCTTCCTGCTGCGCGAGGCCGACCTGCCGCCTACGCTCACCCCGGCACGCGGAATGCGCTACCAGCCTGGCCCGTATGACAAGGTGCTGCTCACCGGCGGCACCGGCTTTTTGGGCGCCTACCTGATCGCCGAAATCCTCGACACCACCACGGCCCAGGTCTACTGCCTGGTGCGGCCCAAACGCGGCGAAGATGGCAAGAGTCGCATCGAACGCCAGATGCGCCAGTACGCTGTTTGGCGCACCGACGAGCGCTGGCGGCAGGCCTGGGCTACGCGCCTGCATGTGGTCGACGGCGACGTTACCCTTCCGCGCCTGGGCTTGTCCGACGCCGCCTATGAAAGCCTGGCGCGCGACATCGACGCTATCCTGCACGGCGCTGCGCATGTTAATTTTATCTATCCCTACGAGGCCCTGCGCGGCACAAACGTCATCGGCCTGCAAGAGATCATTCGCTTTGCCTTCGACACGCGGATTAAGCCGGTCCACCATCTGTCGACCGCCGCCATCTGGCCGATGGGCGCCCAATCCACCTTCTACGAAAAAGACCCCATCGAGCACGGCCAGGTGCTCAACTTGGGCTACGATGAAGCCAAGTGGGTCGGCGAGCGCTGCCTGCTCAACGCCCAAGAGCGCGGCCTGCCCGTGGCCCGCTACCGCCCGGGCGAGGTCGGCGGCGACAGCGTCACGGGCCGCTGTGTCACTGACCACTTCCTGATCGCGTCGATCAAGGGCTTTCTCCAATTCGGCGCCTTCCCAGCGCTCGATATCAACGTCGATGTGGCGCCAGTGGACTACGTGGCCAAAGCCCTGATTTACCTGATGTTCAAGGGCAATGCGCTGGGCCGCGCCTTTCACCTCACCAACCCGCACCCGCGCCCTATGCGCGAGGCCCTCGGCTTTTTGCGGAGCTTGGGCTACCGTTTCGACGAGCTGCGTTTTGTGGAACTCCGCGACCGGCTGTTGAAGAGCCACAATTTCGCTGCGAACGCCTTGTTTGCCTATCAAGCCACGCTCGAGGACATGGACGACACCAGTCTGCAGCTCCCCACGTACGACACCCGGCAGACCCAGCGCGAGCTGCGCCCAGCGGGCATCGTTTGCCCTGCCGCGGATGAAAAACTGTTTGGTCTATACCTGCGCTATCTGCAGGCCATCGACTTCATCCCCACGCCGGTCCGCTGGCCGGCCCCGGTTTAGCCTCAACGCCAACACTTATGGGAATGCTCGCCGACAAATCTCTGCTCGTCACGGGCGGCTCGCGCGGCATTGGCGCGCAGATTGTCCGTCGCGCCATGGAAGAGGGGGGGCACGTCGCCTTCACCTATCATAACCACGCAGCTGAAGCCCGCACCCTGGCGCAGGAGTTGGCCATGGAGTACCCCGGCCAGCACTGCCTGGCCTTCGCGGCTAATGTGGCTGACACCGAGGCCATGCAGACCCTGGCGGCGCAGGTTCTCCAGACCTTCGGGCGCCTAGACGTCCTGGTGAACAACGCTGGCATCAACGTCGACACGGTTCTTGCCCGCATGAGCCGCGACCAGTGGGACAGCGTCATCAACACCAACTTGGGCAGCATGTTCAACGCCGTCAAGCCAGTGCTGTTGACCATGATCAAGCAGCGCGCCGGGTCCATTGTGAACCTCAGCTCGACCGTGGCCGTCTACGGCAACGCCGGGCAGACCAATTACGCCGCCTCCAAGGGCGGCATCATCGGCTTTACCAAGTCGCTTTCGGCCGAAGTCGCCCCGCACGGTGTTCGCGTCAACGCCGTCGCGCCGGGCTACATTCGCACTGCCATGCTCGCGCCCATGAGTCAGGAGCAAATGGATTATGCCAAGTCACGCATCTCCATGGGCCGCTTCGGCACCGTCGAAGAGGTGGCTCCGCTGGTATGTTTTCTCGCCTCTGACCTTGCGGCGTACATCACCGGACAGGTCATCCAGGTGGATGGGGGCATTACCCTGTAATCGCGGCCGGTGGAGGGCAGCATGACCGAAAACTCTCAATTTGACGTAGTCATCACCGGCGGCGGGCTGGCGGGCCTGGCGCTCGCGCGCCAGCTTAAGCTGGAGCTGCCCGAGCTGTCGGTGGCCGTCGTCGAGCGTCTGGCGCGCCCACTGCCCGAAGCCGCCTTCAAGGTGGGCGAGTCCTCTATCGAGCTGGGCACTTACTATTACGGCCAGGTGCTCAAATTGGACAAGTATTTCCGCAGCCGGCATCTGCCCAAGCTTGGCCTGCGCTTTTTCTTTGGTAATACGCAAGGCCCGCTAGAAAACCGGCCGGAGACGGGCACTGACCTCTTCCCGCCGGTGCCGTCGTACCAAATCGACCGCGGCCGCCTCGAGAACGACTTGCGCCAGATCGTGTGCGAGATGGGCGTGGACCTGTTCGAGGGCACCACTGTCGATGACATTGTGCTCGGCGAAGGTGAGGCCGGGCACACGATCAAGTGCCGCCGCATCCTGGACGGCGAGCATTTCAGCCTCACCGGCCGCTGGCTGGCTGATGCCTCGGGCCGGCGGCGCCTGCTCCAGACCCAGCTCGGTTTGCGCCGCCCGAATGGCCACCAGGCCAGCGCCGCGTGGTGGCGCTACAACGGCCGGATCGACATTGATGTGCTGGGCGCCAAGGGCGGGCGCCACTGGCGCTCGGGCTGCATGGAAGATCGCTATTTTTCTACCAACCACCTAATGGGCAAGGGCTACTGGGTCTGGCTGATCCCACTCGGCTCGGGCACCACCAGTGTCGGTATCGTCACGGACGAAACCATCCACCCGCAAAATACCTACGGCAAGTCGTACGAGCAGTCCATGGCCTGGCTGCGCGCCAATGAACCCGCGCTGTATGAGTTCATTAAGGACGAGCCGCCTCTAGATTTCCTCAGCTTCAAGAGCTACAGTTACGGCTCAGAGCAGGTCTTCTCGCGCCAGCGCTGGAGCTGCGTGGGCGAGGCTGGCTTCTTCCTCGATCCACTCTACAGCATCGGCAATGACTTCATCTGCATCACCAACACCACTACGGTCGAGCTCATCAAACACGACCGGGCCGGCACGCTGACCGACAGCGTGGTCGCGCAGCACCATGAGCTGGTACTGAACATTCTATTTGAGATCTGCCTGAGCTACTATCGCGGGGTCTACGGCAGCTTTGGCCATGCCCAAATCTTCACGCCTAAGCTGGCCTGGGACACTGCCATCTACTGGGCCTACATGTACCAGGCCTACGTCCAAGGTTTCGTGCGCCAACCCACGCCGGAGGTCATAGACCTTGGCCGCCGCTACCGCGACTTGTGCGCACGCGTGGAGCAACTCTTCGCCGATTGGTCCGCCGCCGCGCCGCCGCGTGACATTCACGTCGTGGGCGACATGCGCCGCATGCGCTTCCTTCAACTCCTGCACCTCGACCTGGCCGCCCGGCGCAGCCCCGAGCAGATGGTGGCTATCGCGCGCAAGAATCTCGACCGCTTCGAAGAACTGGCGCAGGTGCTGTTCTGGCAGGCTGTGTCGGAGTGCTACCCCGACCACCCCTTGCTTAAGACCCGCCCATGGATCAACGCCTGGCAGATCAAGCTCGATCCAGCCCAATGGGAAGCTGAGGGTACGCTGCGGCCCACGACCCCGCCCCGGCCGCTAGGCCCTATGGCCGACAACTTTACGGGCCTCTTTGCCCCCCAGGGCCTACGCGAGAAAATTCTGTACGAGTTTCCCTACCGCCTGATGCAGTGGGGCAAGGGTTTTGTATATTACAAGGTCGTGCCCACGATCCGCCAACAGCTCTTCGTTAACAAACCCGCCCTGTGGCCCCGTCGTATCTTGGTGAAAGACTTCCCGACCACCTCGTAAGCAGACTTGCTTAATCAAGCGGGGCGGTGCTGGCTCCCTATATTGTTTGCACCTGTGATCCACCTGGCTGCCCGGCCGCGTACTGTTGGCCAGATTCCAGGAATTCTTTTCTGTAAGCGGTACTCAAGCGGTACAGGTGAGGTCAAAAAGAACCCGCGTGATCGATCTAGGCTGCTTTTGCTGGTCAGCCTGAGGCAGCCTATGAAAACGGCCCTTTGTTCAACAAAAAAGCCCACTTCTCACGAAATGGGCTTTTTCTGTGCGGCTAGAGGGACTCGAACCCCCGGCCTTTTGGTCCGCAACCAAACGCTCTAATCCACTGAGCTATAGCCGCAAGCGATGTTACCGATCACTGACCAGCGCGGAGCCGGCCTTTCAGCGATCTCTGGCGGGGAGGCAGGGATTTGAACCCTGGGTACAAGATTACTCCTGTACAAGCACTTAGCAGGCGCTCCCGATCAGCCACACTCCGGCACCTCCCCGTATGTTCGGCCGTGCGGCCAAGAGGGGCCGGGGCCGGTTGTTAAGCAGGCGGAGGGAGAGGGATTCGAACCCCCGGTGAGGTTGCCCCCACAGTTGTTTTCAAGACAACCGCCTTAAGCCACTCGGCCATCCCTCCTGATGGAGGTCACTTACCCCCGAGCCTTTGGATTTTACCATGCTCGGCCCTATTGTCAAAGGCTGTCTTTCATCAACCGCGCTGCCAGAGCGCGCCAACCCGCTTGCCCGTTTCTGGCTCTGAGTCCCTTCAGTCCCCTGAGTCCCCCTTTATTCCCTTTATCCGCTTTATAACCCTCGCCCTGTGCCCTACCGCGCCCCTAAAACCCCAGCGCGCACCCGTCCGCCCGCGGGTCGCTCCCGCCCCACAGCACCCCCTCCGCCGTGCGCCGGATCATCTGCCCGCGCCCAAAGGTCGCCCGCGCATAACCCGCCACCTGCGGCTTCAGCGGGTGGCCCAGCGCCGCCAGCCCGGCCACCAGCTCCGGCGGCAGGCCCGCCTCCAGCGCCACCGCCCCGCCCGCCGTGCCGCTCTCAATGCAAAAGCGCAGCCGGTCCAGCGCCGCTTGCGGCTCCAGCCCGTCGTCGGCCACCGCCACCACCACCTGCGTGTGCCCCTGCGGCTGCATAAACCCGCCCATCACCCCAAACGGCGCATACAGGCTCCCATCCGCCTCGCGCGTCAGCAGCCCCGGAATGATCGTGTGATACGGCCGCTTGCCCGGCGCCAGCGCATTCGGGTGGGCCGCGTCCAGCGCAAAGTTGTGCCCCCGGTTTTGCAAGGCGAAGCCCCACGACCCGCCCGCGTCAAACGGCACCATCCCCGTGCCGAAGCCCATGTAGTTGCTATTAATGAAGGAACAGCCGTTGCCTTGACCGTCAACCACGCAGAAATACACCGTCCCGCTGCCGGTCACCGGCGCGCCCCGCCGCACATCCAGGCTGGCGCGGGTCGGGTCAAACAGCCGCCGCCGCTCCGCCGCATACTCCGGCGCCAGCAGCCCCGTCACCGGCACCTGTACCTGCGCCGGGTCGGCCACGTGCCAGCGCGTGTCGGCGAACGCAATCCGCATCGCCTCGATCAGCAAGTGCCAGCGCCCCACGCTCAACGGGTCCAGCGCCGCCACCTCGAACCCGGCCAGCACGTTCAGCGCCAGCAGCGCCGTCAGCCCCTGCCCGTTGGGCGGGCACTCCCACACCCGCAAACCGCGATACACCGTCGAGATGGCCGGCTCCCAGGTGGAGGTATGCGCCGCCAAATCCTCCAGCGTCAGCACGCCCCCCGCCGCCTGCACCGTGTTCACAATCGCCTGCGCCAGCGGCCCGCGATAGTACGCCTCGGCCCCGCCCTCCGCCACCGCCCGCAGCGTGCGCGCCAGCCCCGGGTTGCGGAAGATTTCGCCCGCCCTAGGCCCGCGCCCGTCCACCGTCAGCGCCAGGCCGCCCGGCGCCGTGCACAGCAAATTCTCAGCCGAGCGCCCCCAGTAATAGGCCGTCAGCGGCGCCACCGGAAAACCCTCCTCGGCCAGCGCAATCGCCGGCGCCAATATCGTGCCCAACGGCAGCGACCCGTGCCGCGCCACCAAGTCGCACCAGCCCGCGCACGCCCCCGGCACCGTCACCGTGTGCGCGTGGTGGGCCGGCATTTCCCCGGCCGCATCGATCAGCCCCTCCCGCCGCACCCGCTCCAGCGTCAGCGCCCCTGGCGCGCGGCCCGAGCCGTTCAGCGCCGTCACCGCGCCCGTGGCGGCCGAGTAGTACAACGCAAAGCAGTCGCCGCCGATGCCCGTCGACCCTGGCTCGGTCACATTCAGCGCCGCCGCCGTGGCCACCGCCGCGTCGGCTGCGTTGCCGCCCTGCATCAAAATGGATAGGCCGGCCTGCGTCGCCAGCGGCTGGCTAGACGCCACCATGCCCCGGCGGGCCAAGACGGGTGAACGGTGTGAAGCAAAGTCGAGATATGTCATGGGCTTTGTATTGCCACTTGCCTTTTTTGCGGGCCGCGATGATAATCCACGGAGTTTACCACGCCCAAATTGGTTCACGGCCGATTTTAATACCACTTAGATCAGAAAGGGAGGTTTTTACCCACCTACGCCGTTACCGTTCCCTAGTTTATTCGCATACTGAGCTTTCCTGGAGGAGAGAGATGTCTAAGAAATTGTTCCCGCTTACGTCGCTGTTGGCGCTGGCCAGCCTGCTGCTGGCGGCCTGCCAACCGGCGGCAGCCCCTTACACCTGTACCGATACCCTGGGCTGCGTTGACGTTGCCCCCGGCACCGCCGTCCACATCGCCTACGCCATGGTTGTGGCCGGCCCTGACTCATCCCTGGGCATCGACTCCCGCCGCGGCGTCGAAATCGCCATCGACGACAAGGCCACCATCCTGGGGCACAGCATTGAATTGACCGGTGAAGACACCGGCTGCAACGCCGAAGGCGGCCAGGCCGCCGCGCAGAAGCTCGCCGCCGACAAGACCATTGTCGCCATCGTCGGCACCTCCTGCTCCAGCGAGGCCCGCGTGGCCGCCCCCATCCTCACCGATGCCGGCTTCACGCTCATCTCGGCCTCCAACACGGCCCCCGACCTGACCTCGGCCGAAAAGCACGTCGCCGGCTACCTGCGCACCGCCCACAACGACGAAGTCCAGGGCGCGGTCGCCGCTGAATTCGCCTACAACAGCCTGGGTGTCCGCAAGGTGGCCACCATCCACGACGGCTCGCT
>JAYUUW010000243.1:0-3444 GCA_043754665.1 Anaerolineales bacterium
CTCGAACATGCCCACCGTGATCGCCCCACCCGGCTCGGTTTGGATGAAGGCCATCGAACCCAGCGCGATGGCCGCGCCGTTGATCTCCACGGCGGCCATATCCCCCTCCCAGGGCGACAGGAGGAACAGGCCGCTGGGCGCGGCGTCGTCAGCGGCCGGCTGGTTGGTGAAGGTGAGGCTTTGCAGCGGCTCCAACGCGCTGGGGGCCGGCAGGTCGCTTGGCGTCTGCGGCGCGGGGGTGGCGGCGGTAGCCAGGTCGGTCAGGTCGCCGGCGGCAATGCCCCACTCAAACGCGGCGTCGTCCACCACCGTGGTCAGCCCGGTGATCTCGGCCGCGCCCATGGCCACCACGGTGAGGTTCTGGGCCGGGTCGTCGAGGCCGGCTTGCAGGCGCAGCACCGCCAGGCCCCAGGCGTCACCGCCGCCCAGGCGCAGCCCGGCCACGTCGGCCAGGTCCACCACATCGCCCGGCTGGGCGAAAGCCGGCAGGGTCGCGCCGGGTTGGGCGGTCAATGTTACGTCGCCCGCGCCATAGCAGACCTGGTCGCGCCCAGCGGACTCGCAGGCGGCCAGCGCCGCGCGCAGGGCCAGGGCATAGGCCGGGCCGTCCACACCCTCCGTAGGGGCGGCGGTCGGGGCGGCGTTCGTCGCCACCGGGGTGACACCAGCCTCGGCCGTGGCAACGGGGGCGGGCGGGGTCGCGGTCAGGCGGCCGGGTTGGCAGGCCGTGACGGCCAACACCATCAGCAGTAAGAGACAAGCGCGCCAGCGCAAGATAGTCATTGTTCGCTCCTCTATCGTTCCGGGTAAAGAAACACTTCGAGCACACACTGCGCGGCGGCGGGCCGGCGCTCCAGGCAGAAGAAGCCCCACAACGCGTGCGGGCCGCCGGCCGCCTCGGGCGACACCAGCACCCGCACCTGCACAGCCGCCTCGGGGGCGCGGCGGCGGGTGTGCTCGGCCGCGCTGTCGATCTCGGCCTGCACCCGCTCGGCAAATGGCGCGGGCAGGTTCAAGCCGGCCAGCCCAGCGGCCAAGCGCGCGCCGCCGAGGGCCGGATCGGGCCAGTCGAGTCCGGCGTGCAGCCGCCAAGCCGGACCGCTCATGACAACCCCCTTAAGCGAGCGATCACTCGGGCAGGCTCGCGAGATAGGCATACACGGCCAGCAGTTCGTCATCATCCATGCGGCCGATATTGCGCCACGGCATCAGGTCAGCCAGCGTGTGGCCGTCCACACTCACGCCGGTGCGCAGGGTGGTGATGAACTGCTCCGGCGTCCAGGCGGCCACATGGCGCAGGCTCGGCCCGACCGGCGCGAGTTGGCCCTCAACGCCGCCCTTCAGGTCGTCGCCGTGGCAGACCACGCAGTCCTGATAGCTGAGGATGTAGGCGCCATACGCGGCCGTGGGGCCGTAGGCCGGCGCGGTGATGACGGTGCTGGTCGGCGGCGGGTTGGCGGGGATGAGGCCCGCGCCGAACATCACCAGGCCGAGCAGGCTGGGCTGGTCGGGCGGCATGGGCGTGTCGTTGGTCACGGCCGGCTGGCTGCGCAGGTAGGCAATGACAGCCTGCGTGTCGGCATCGCTCATTTGGCGGCCGCGCGCGCCGCCCATGACGAACAGCATGTGGCCGTCCTGGTCGAGGCCGTTGCGGATGGCGCGGAAGATTTCGCCATCGGTCCATTCGGCCAGCGGCCCGCCCGGCGTGAGGTTGACCGAGGTGAACGACCCCAGCGGCAGCGGAATATCCTTGCCCAAATCCACGCCGCCGGTGAGCGGCAGGTCGTTGGTGGCCGAGTGGCAGCTCGCGCAGAACACATTGGCAATGTGCTGGCCGCGCGCAATTTGCTCGGGCGTGCCGGCCACGTGCAGGTCGGGCACGGGCGCGGCGGTGGTGCCGGCAAACTGGCCCCAGCCCATGAGGCCGGTCACGCTGATGGCGGCCACCACCAGCGCCAGCAAACCGCCCAGCACCAGGCCGCCCCATTTGAGCAAGGGATTGCGGGCGCGGGTGGCGCGCCAGGCCCCATAGCCGAGCAGCACCGCTACCGCCACCAGCGCGATTAAGATCATCAGATTTCCGAGCATCGTTCGCCTCCTCACAGTGAACGCTGATAAGACAGGGCCATTACACCGCAGGCGGGCCGGCGCGCGGTATCTGCCGGGGGAGACAGAAGGGCTACAGACGGTGTACAATCCGGGCGCGCCATGAACCTCCAACCGCCCCTCACGTTTGGCCAGTGGCTCAAACGCCGCCGGGTCACGCTGGGTCTCACCCAAAAAGCGCTGGCCCAGCAGGCCGGCTGCTCGCTGGCCGCCATTAAGAAGCTGGAGGCCGACGAGCGCCGGCCGTCGCACCAGGTGGCGGGGCTGCTGGCAGCGGCGCTGCAACTGGGCGAAACGCAGCGGCCTTTGTTTGTGCGCGTGGCGCGCGGCGATGCGGCGCTGGAGCGGCTGCCCGCGCCCGATGGTGAACCAGCCCAGCCGCCAGCGTTGACGCTGCCGGCCCACAGCGCGCCGGCCTGGCCCACGCCGGCCACGCCGCTCGTCGGCCGCGCGCACGAGCTGGAGACCATTGGCCGGCTGCTGGCCCAGGCCGACTGCCGGCTGCTGACGCTCACCGGCCCCGGCGGCATCGGCAAAACCCGGCTGGCGCTGGCGGCCGGGCAGCAACTGCGCGCCGCCTTCCCCGACGGCATCTACTTCATCGCGCTGGCGGGTGTGAGCGCCACCGAACTCATGGCCCCGGCCCTGGCTGACGCCGTGGGCCTGAGCCTGATGGCGGCGGGTGACCCCCAACAACAACTGCTCAACTATCTGCGCGCCAAGCACCTACTGCTGGTGCTGGACAACCTGGAGCATCTGCTGGCCGGCGTGGGGCTGCTGGCCGAGGTGCTGCGCCAGGCCCCGCAGGTGACGCTGCTGGTGACTTCGCGCGAGCCGCTGGGCTTGCAGGCCGAGTGGGCGCTGGAGGTGCAGGGCCTGCCGATCCCCGAGAGCGCGCTGGCGGAGGTGCTGGCGGCCAGCAGCGCGGCCGAGCTGTTTGTGCAGCGGGCGCGGCAGGCGCAGGTGGGCTTTGCGCCGGCGGCCGACGACTACGCCGCCCTGGCCCGCATTTGCCGGCTGGTGGAGGGGCTGCCGCTGGGGCTGGAACTGGCGGCGGCCTGGGTGCGCACGCTGACCTGCCGCGAGATCGCGGATGAGATTGAGCGCGGGCTGAGCTTCTTGACCACCTCCGGCCGCGATGCGCCCGAGCGCCACCGCTCGATTGAGGCGGTGTGCGATTATTCGTGGCGGCTGCTGACGCCGGCCGAGCAGCGCGGGCTGCGGCAGTTGGCGGTGTTTAGCGGCGGCTTTGGGCGCGAGGCGGCCGAGCAGGTGGCCGGGGCCACGCTGCCGGTGCTGTCGGCGCTGGGGGCCAAGTCGCTGCTGCGGCGGACAGCG
>JAYUUW010000244.1:0-2050 GCA_043754665.1 Anaerolineales bacterium
CGATACCGACTACGTCACCAGCCAGCTCCTCATCTATGCCGGCGTGGCCGTGCTCACCCTGGCCGGCTACGGGCTGCTGCTGCTGGGCGTCAGCCTGCTAGTCGGCACGCTGATCCCGGCCACCAACCCGGTCATGGTGGCGCTGCTGGTCTTCGCGCTGGTGGCGGTCTTCAACCCCCTGCGCGATCGGCTGCAACGGCTGGTCAACCAGACCTTCTTTCGCGGGCAGCGCGCTTACCGTCAGCGGCTGGAAACGTTTGGGCGCGAACTGACCCGCGCCGCCGCCCTTACCGACATTGTGCAGGCGCTGGAGGCGCAAATTTCCGGCGCGCTGCGCCCCACCAGCCTGTACCTGTTCCTGCGCGACGCGGTCAACAACGACTACGCCGCCTACCAGGAGCCGGCCCAGCGCGCCGATGCTGACAGCGCCTTGGCTTACACCGAACTGCGCTTCACCGCCGATGGCGCGCTAGCCACCAGCCTGGCCCGCGAGCGCGTCGCGCTGTACCTCACCGCCGGCACGCCCCTGCCGCCCGCGCTTTACACCGACCGGGCGCGGCTGGCGGTGCTGGGCGCAGCCGTGTACGCGCCGCTGCCGGGGCAGAGCGGGCTGGCCGGCTGGCTGGCGCTCGGCCCCAAGCTCTCGGGCCAGCCGCTCACCCGCGACGACCTGCGCTTTGTCGAAGCCCTGGCCGACCAGGCCGCCCTGGCCATCGAGCGCGCCACCGTCATCAGCGACCTCGAGCGGCGCGTGCGCGACCTGAACGTGCTCAGCCAGATGTCGCAGGCGGTAAACTTCACCCTGACCTTCGACGACCTGCTGGAGCTGATCTACGCCCAGGCCAGCAAGGTGGTCGACACCCGCAACTTCTACATTCTGCTGGCGGCGGCCCGCCCCGAGCACTTTAGCTACGCCTTCTATGTGGAAGACAACGAGCGCGAGAACGCCCAGGAGCAGCAGCCCTGGCCCATGGGGCGCGGCCTCGAAAGCGCCGTGTGGCGCACCGGCCAGCCCGTGCGCACCGACGACTACGTGGCCGAGTGCCGCCGCCGCGCCCTGACCCCGCGCGCCCGCCCCACCGAGCGCCAGGCCTGGATGGGCGTGCCGCTCAACGCCGGGGCCGCCACCATCGGCGTGATGGCCGTCGCCAGCTTCGAGGCCGACGGCGCCTTCACCGAAGACCAGCTCAAAATTTTCTGGGCCATCGCCGACCAGGCCGCCTCGGCCATCGTCAAGGCCCAAATCTTCCAGAAGGCGGAGGAGCGCGCCGGGCAGCTCGCCATGCTCAACGAAGTCAGCACCACCATGGCCGAGAGCCTGACGCTCGACCCGCTGCTGGCCCGCATCGTCAGCAGTTCCATGAACATCTTGGGCTGCGACGCCGGCAGTTTGTTCCTCACCGACGAAGACACCGGCGAATACGTCTTCCGCGTCGCCGCCGGGCCGGTCGGCCACGACCTGATCGGCATGCGCATTGCGCCCGGCAAGGGCTTTGTGGGCGAGGCGATTGAGTCGGCCACGGTGCTCACGGTCAACGACGTGCAGAGCGACCCGCGCTGGTTCCGCGGCTCCGACCAATCGACCGGCTTCGTCACCCGCGCGCTCATGGTCGTGCCGCTGCGGCGCGGCGACCGCACCATCGGCGCGCTGGAGGTCATCAACAAGCGTAACGGCCTGCCCTTCGACGACGAGGACCGCAACCTGCTGGCGGCCTTCGCCGGGCAGGCGGCCGTCGCCATTGAGAACGCCCGGCTGTTCGCCCAGACCGACCAGGCCCTGGCCGACCGCGTGGGCGAGCTGTCGGTCATGCAGCGCATCGACCGTGAACTCAACGCCGCGCTCGATGTGCAGCGCGTCATGGATATCACCCTCGACTGGGCCATGAAGAACACCAACGCCTCGGCCGGCTCGGTCGGCATGGTGGTCGAGGCCGGCATTCACATCATCGCCACGCGCGGCTATGGCGACACGGTGGAACAGCGCCAGGCCCACCCGCTGCCGGCCGACCGGGGCATCATGGGCCGCGTGGTGCGCACCGGCGAGCTGAAT
>JAYUUW010000245.1:0-4858 GCA_043754665.1 Anaerolineales bacterium
AAGATGGCCGGCCGCCACGGTAACAAGGGCGTTATCTCCCGCGTGGTGCCGGTGGCCGACATGCCGTTCCTCGAAGACGGCACGCCCATCGACATCATCCTGAACCCGCTGGGCGTGCCGGGCCGTATGAATATCGGCCAAATCCTCGAAACCCAGCTCGGCTGGGCGGCGGACCGCCTGGGCTTCCGCGCCGTGACGCCGGTGTTTGACGGCGCCAAGGAAGAAGAGATTGAAGCCGAAATGGCCCGCGCCTGGCTGGTCACCCGCGCCTGGCGCGAAGTGACCGAAGATGCCTGGGACTGGCTGAAGGAACAAGGCTACGACCCGGAGAGCATCGAGGACGACAGCGAAGCCCGCCGGCTCTACCTGGATACCTGGCTGCGCGGCAAGAAGTACAGCCGTGAGCTGATGGCCACCAACGAACTGTACGCCCGCCGCGCCGCCGCGGCCGAGTGGCTGCGCAACCTGGAGCACAACCCGGACGAGCTGCTGGTGTTTGAAGACAGCGCCGTGCCGATCTCGGGCCGCACCGCCCTCGACAAGCAAGTGATCGACGTGTGCCTGCGGATGTGGATGGAAGATCACGGGCACAAGAGCAACCGCTGGGAAGGCGAAGAACTGCGCCGCCGGGCGGATGCCGTGGCCGTAGAAAGCGGCGACCCGCTGCCCACCCTGGGCAAGCAGGCGCTCTTTGACGGCAAGGACGGCCAGCGCTTCGATCAGCCGGTGACCATCGGCGTGATCCACATGCTCAAGCTGGCCCACCTGGTCGAAGACAAGGTGCACGCCCGCTCCACCGGCCCCTACTCGCTGGTCACGCAGCAACCGTTGGGCGGCAAGGCCCAGTTCGGCGGCCAGCGCTTCGGCGAAATGGAAGTGTGGGCGCTGGAAGCCTACGGCGCGGCCCACACCCTGCAAGAGATGCTCACAGTCAAGTCGGACGATGTCCAGGGCCGCGTGAAGACCTACGAGTCGATCATCAAGGGCGAACCGATCGAGGAGCCGGGCATTCCGGCCTCCTTCCGGGTGCTGGTCAAGGAACTGCAAAGCCTGGGCCTGGTGGTCGAAGCCGTGGCCGATACCGGCGACATCATCCGGTTCGGTAAAGACGAAGAAAAGGCCCGCACCCCGCGCCCCGGCGTCGGTTTGCTGAGCCTGAGCGAAGACTAATTTAGACCGCAGTGGGGCGGGGGCGGGCGGCTAACATGGCGCTCGCCCCCGCTTTGTTTGAGAAAGACGGAACAATATCCGTCTGGGCCGGGAAAACATGGGCGGCGCGCGCCATTTAGCCTTGACAGCCGCGCGGACCGTATGGTAAACTACCCGTCCTTGAGTAACATCGGGCCGCGCAGGCGCAAGACCTCCGCGAGTTGAATACGGTTCGTCCCTGGTGAGGCCACCGCTAGACCAACACGGTGGCCTCCCTTAGTGCCAAAGCCACGTTGTTGTACGTGTCCAGCACCCGCCGAATTCAAGCCAAATGCCGCAATTTTGGGAGATGATCGAGCGTGCCTACCATTAACCAACTCGTCCGCAAAGGGCGCAAGGCCAAGAAGGTGAAGAGCAAGGCCCCGGCCCTGCAATACACCCTGAACATCGCCAAGCAGAAGCGCACCCAGCAGCCCAAGGGCGCGCCGCAGAAGCGTGGGGTGTGCACCGTGGTCCGCACCCAGACCCCCAAGAAGCCGAATTCGGCGCTGCGCAAGGTCGCCCGCGTGCGGCTGAGCAACGGCCTCGAAGTCACGGCCTACATCCCGGGCGAGGGTCACTCGCTCCAGGAGCACTCGGTGGTGCTGGTGCGCGGCGGTCGTGTCAAGGACCTGCCGGGCGTCCGGTACCACATTGTGCGCGGCACGCTCGACACCACCGGCGTCGAAGCCCGCCGCCAGAGCCGTTCCAAGTACGGCGGCAAGCGCCCCAAGGAACCCAAGCCCGGCGCGACGCCCGCAAAGAAATAATTCTGGCCATTAACGGGTCAAAAAGTCTGCCTTCGGGGGGACTTGGCGGCCCGTTATAGCGCCTAGCCCTACTGGCTTTCGGCACTTTAGGAGTTCTTGATGTCACGACGCACACGGCCCGCTAAACGCATTACCCCGGCTGACTCGCGCTACCACAGCCCGGTGGTCCAAGAATTCATCAACCGCATGATGTACGACGGCAAGAAGAGCGTCGCCACCGGCGTGATGTACGACACCCTGGAGCTGGTGGGCAGCCGCGCCAAGCGCGAGCCCATGGAAGTCTTCGACCTGGCGCTGAAGAACGTTTCGCCGCTGATCGAAGTTAAGCCCCGCCGCGTCGGCGGCGCCACTTACCAGGTGCCGGTCGAAGTCGCTTCAGACCGCCGCCTGGCGCTGGCGATGCGCTGGCTGCTGGCCGCCGCCCGCACCCGGGCCGGCAAGTCGATGGCTGAAAAGATGGCCAGTGAACTGCTCGATGCCGCCAACAACACTGGCGCGGCTGTCAAACGAAAGGAAGAGACGCACAAGATGGCCGAGGCGAATCGCGCCTTTGCCCATTATCGCTGGTAAAGCTGGTTGGGGCGGGGTTTGTCCCTCGCCGCTGACGGTGGCCCAGAATTAATCAAGCGTCTGTTGTATTGCTATGGCTGAGAAATTTCCGCTCGAAAAAACGCGTAACATCGGCATCATTGCCCATATTGATGCCGGCAAAACCACTACCACCGAACGGGTGCTCTTCTATACAGGGAAGACGCACCGGATCGGGTCGGTCGATGACGGCACGACCGTCACCGACTGGATGGTGCAAGAGCGCGAGCGCGGCATCACCATCGTGTCGGCCGCCGTCACCGCCGAGTGGAAGGGGTATCTCTTCAATCTGATTGACACCCCCGGCCACATCGACTTCACCGCCGAAGTGCAGCGCTCCTTGCGCGTGCTTGATGGCGGCGTGGTGGTGTTTGACGCCGTGCAGGGCGTGGAGCCGCAAAGCGAGACCGTGTGGCGCCAGGCCGACCGCTACGAAGTGCCCCGCATCTGCTTCATTAATAAGATGGACCGCGTCGGCGCCGACTTCCTGCGCTCGGTGCAGACCATCCGCGACCGGCTGGGCGCCAAAGCCATCTCCATGCAGTTGCCCATCGGGTTCGAAGGCGGCTTCAAAGGGGTGGTTGATCTGCTGACCAACACGGCCATCATTTGGTCCGACGACATGGGCACGCAGATGGATGAGGTCGAGATCCCGGCCGATATGGTCGGGCCGGCGGCCGAAGCCCGCGCCCAAATGGTCGAAGCCATTGCCGAGACCGACGACGCGCTGACCCTCAAGTACCTGGAAGGCGAAGCGATCGGGGTCGATGAGCTGCGGTCGGCCCTGCGCCGCGCCGTGCTCAACAACAAGGCCACCGCCGTCTTCTGCGGCTCGTCGCTCAAGAACAAGGGCGTGCAGCCCATGCTCGACGCGGTCATTGAGTACCTGCCCTCGCCGCTCGACGTGCCGGCCGTCAAGGCCACCCGCCCGTCGGATGACGAAGAGGTCGAGCGCCCGCCCGACCCCACGGCCCCGCTGGCGGCTTTGGTCTTCAAGATCGTGTCTGACCCCTACGTGGGCCGGCTGGCGTACTTCCGGGTTTATTCCGGCACCATCAGCACCGGCACCACCGTCCTCAACTCCAGCAAGAACAAGCGCGAGCGCATCGGCCGCCTGATCCGCATGTACGCCGACCGCCGCGAAGACATTGAATCCGTTGAAGCCGGCGACATTGCGGCGGTGCTGGCCCTGAAGGACACCTTCACGGGCGAGACGCTGACCGACATGGACGACCCGGTGCTGCTGGAAACCATTACCTTCCCCGACCCGGTGATTTCGGTCGCCGTGGAGCCGAAGACCTCGGTCGACCAGGAGAAGATGGGCGAGGCCCTGCGCAAGCTGGCCGAAGAAGACCCCACCTTCCATGTCCAGACGGACGAGACCACCGGCCAGACCATCATCAAAGGCATGGGCGAGCTGCACCTCGAAGTGCTGGTCGACCGCATGCTGCGCGAGTTCCGCGTGCAGGCCAACGTCGGCAAGCCGCGCGTGGCCTACCGCGAGTCGATCACCCGCGCCGTGGCGAAAGTGGACCTGAAGTTCGCCAAGCAAAGTGGCGGCCGGGGCCAGTACGCGCACGTGGTCATCGCCCTGGAGCCTGGCCCGCCCGGCTCGGGCATTACGTTCTCGAACGACGTGGTCGGCGGCAAGATCCCGAAAGAATTCATCAACCCGACCGAGAAGGGCATTCGTGAGGCGGCCGAGAGCGGCATTGTCGGCGGCTACCCCGTCACCGACATTGCGGTGAGCCTGTACGACGGCTCGAGCCACGATGTCGACTCGAACGAAATGGCCTTCAAGACCGCCGGGTCGATGGCCTTCAAAGAAGGCATGCAGCGCGGCGGGGCCGTGCTGCAAGAGCCGGTGATGGATGTGGAAGTGGTCGTGCCGGAAGAGTTCATGGGCGACGTGCTGGGCGACCTGTCGTCGCGGCGCGGCGCCGTCGAAGGCATGGAGCGCCGGGCGAACACCCAGGCCATCCGCGCCAAGGTGCCGCTGGCCGAAATGTTCGGCTACGCCACCGAACTGCGCTCGATGACCCAGGGGCGCGGCGTCTATACCATGGAATTCCATCACTACCAGCAGTTGCCGCAGAACCTGGCCGAGGAAGCCCTCAAGGGCAACACCAACGGCGGGCGGCGGCGCTAACTGAAGCTTGGCCTGTTTGCCTGGCGCGGCCGGTGTGCGGCGCCAGTGTTCAACCGGGCAATAAGAGAGCGAGATAACACATGGCTAAAGAGAAATTCGACCGCAGCAAGCCGCACTTGAACGTGGGGACGATTGGGCACATCGACCACGGCAAGACGACGCT
>JAYUUW010000246.1:0-5506 GCA_043754665.1 Anaerolineales bacterium
ACCAGCCACCTGCTGCTGCGGCCGGAACTGAGCGAGGCGCAGCGGCGCGACATGGTGGTGACGATCCAGCGCGAGACGGCGCGGCTGGCGCAACTGACCACCGACTTTCTGGATATGGCGCGGCTGGAGTCGGGCCGGGTGCGCTTTGTGTACAGCCGGTTCGCGCTGCCGGAACTGCTGCAGGAGTGCCGCCAGGTGGTGGAACCGCAGGCAGCCGAGCACAATATCACTATCGCGATTGAGGCCGACGCGGCCATGCCGCCGGTGGAGTGCGACCGCGACAAGCTCAAACAAGTGATCTTGAACTTGCTGACCAACGCCGTGAAGTACAACCGGCCGGGCGGCGAGGTGGTCATTCGGGCGGAAGCCAGCGGGCCGCTGTTCCGCGCCTATGTGGACGACACCGGCGCCGGCATTCCGCGCGAGGTGCAGGGGCGGCTGTTCGACCGCTTCTACCGCGCGCCGAGCAGCGAGGGCACGGTGGCCGGCACCGGGCTAGGGCTGACCATCGCCAAGCGCATTGTCGAAGCCATGGGCGGCGAGATCGGCGTGCAGTCGACGCTGGGGCGCGGCAGCACGTTTTACTTCAGCATTCCGGCCGCGCCGCGCTTGACGGGCGCGTTAGGCACCTAGCCCCCCGCCTACTCTATCTGCCCGCCCGTACGACCGCCTCGCGGTGCTTCCTACTCAAGGAGTTCCCCCACATGAAAGTCTTACTCATCGGCACGGGCGGCGTGGGCGAAGCGCTGGCCGTGGTGGCTCAACACCGCCCCTGGCTCGAGAAAATGGTGCTGGCCGACTACAACTTGAAGCGCGTCAAAGAAGTGCGGCGGCGGCTGGATAACCCGCGCCGGTTTGCGGTGGCGCAGGTCGATGCCCGCGACAAGCGCCAGATTGTGGCGCTGGCGCAGAAGCACGGCGTGGATTTGATTATGAACGCCGTAGACCCGGTGTTCAACGAGGCCATTTTTGACGCGGCCTACCAGGCCGGGTGCGACTACATGGATATGGCCATGACGCTCTCGGCCCCCTACCCGGCCCAGCCGCACGCGCTGACCGGCGTGAAGTTGGGCGACTACCAGTTTGAGCGGGCGGCCAAGTGGGAGAAGAAGGGCCGGCTGGCGCTGGTGGGCATGGGCGTGGAGCCGGGGTTGGCCGATGTGTTTGCGCGCTACGCCGAGCGGCATTTGTTCGACGAGATCGACGAAGTCGGCGTGCGCGACGGCGCGAACCTGGTGGTGCGCGGCTATGCCTTCGCGCCGACGTTCTCGATCTGGACGACGATTGAGGAGTGCCTGAACCCGCCGGTGATTTGGGAGCGCGAGCGCGGCTGGTACACCACCCCGCCCTTCTCGGAGCCGGAGGTGTTCGAGTTCCCCGAGGGCATTGGGCCGGTGGAGTGCGTGAACGTGGAGCACGAGGAAGTGCTGCTGGTGCCGCGCTGGGTGAAGTGCAAGCGCGTGACCTTCAAGTGCGGCCTGGGCGATGAGTTCATTGGGGTGCTGAAGACGCTGGCGATGCTCGGCCTGGACAAGAAGGAGCCGGTGAGCGTGAAGGGCGTGAAGGTGGCCCCGCGCGACGTGGTGGCGGCCTGCCTGCCCGACCCGGCCAAGCTGGGCGACCACATGAGCGGCAAGACCTGCGCCGGGACCTGGGTGACCGGCACGAAGGACGGCCGCCGGCGCGAGGTCTACCTGTACCAGGTGGCGGACAACGAAACCTGCATGGCGAAGTACGGGGTGCAGGCGGTGGTGTGGCAAACGGCCGTCGGCCCGGCGATTGCGATGGAACTGCTGGCGAACGGCACGTGGCAGGGCAAGGGCGTGCTGGGGCCGGAAGCGTTTGACCCCGAGCCGTTCATGGCGCGCATGGCGGAGTATGACTTCCCGTATGGGATGCGGGATAGCTGGGCGGGGTAGAGGCCAGAAGTCGGACGGTGCGGGTAGGACCGATTCAATACTGAAGCAAGAGGCCAGTCAACTTTCTGACTGGCCTTTGTCGTTAAGGGCGGCAGGTAGAGTGCATGGACGCGTCAGGGCGCGAGCATCTCCGCCAGCGCCCGCAGCGCCAGCGAATACCCCGTGGCGCCCAACCCCCGGATCGAACCCTTACACACCCGCGCAATATACGAGCGGTGGCGAAATTCCTCGCGCGCATCGATGTTCGACAGATGCACCTCGATCACCGGCAGGCCGATGGCGGCAACGGCGTCGTGCAGCGCGATGGAGGTATGCGTGTAACCGCCGGGGTTGATGATCACGCCGCCGGCCCAGGTACGGGCCTCGTGCAACGCGTCGATGAGCGCGCCCTCGTGGTTCGATTGCTGGCAGCGCACCGCGAGGCCCAGCGCCTCGCCTTCGGCGATCAGGCGGGCCTCGATGTCGGCCAGCGTGGCGCGGCCGTAGACCTCCGGCTCGCGGGTGCCGAGTAAGTTCAGGTTAGGGCCGTTGAGGACCAGCACGGCGCGCGGGCGGGCGATGGCGCTTGAGTCAGGCATGGGTAATCTCTTCCAACACGCTGGCCAGGGATTCCGGCTCAACGCTGAGGCCCCAGCCGCACTCTCCGACCCGGCGGGGCAGCGCATAGCGCAGCCGCCCGCCGACCTTCTTCTTATCGGTGCTCATCAATTGCTGAATGGCCTCGGGCGTCAGGCCTGGGCAGCGCACCGGCAGGCCGTAACGCTGCAAGCAGGTACTAATTTCGTCGGCCAGGCCGGCGGCGGCGAGGCCGAGGTGTTCGGCCAAGCGCGCCTCGGCGACCATGCCGATGCTGATGGCCTCGCCGTGGCGGAGTGTGAACTTAGAAGCCGCCTCGACGCCGTGGCCGATGGTGTGGCCCAGGTTGAGGGTGGCGCGTTCGCCGCGCTCGTAGGGGTCGATGTTGACGACCGCGACCTTGACGGCGGCGGCGCGGATGATGGCCGACTCGAGGTCCAGTGAGCCATCGGCCAGGCCGTAGAACAGCACCGGGTCACTGATGAGGCCGGACTTGATGACCTCGGCCAGCCCGGCGCGCACCTCTTCCGGCGGGAGCGTGATGAGCGTGGCGAAGTCAGCGGCCATAACGGCGGGCGGATGAAACGCGCCGACGAGGTTCTTGCCTTCGGGCAAATCCACCCCCACTTTGCCGCCGAGGCCGGCATCGGCCATCGCCAACACAGTGCTGGGCAGGTTGGCCCAGGCCACGCCGCGCATGAAGGTGGCGGCCACAAAGCCGGCCGTGTCGCCGGCCACGCCGCCGCCGAGCGCCACAATAGTGCCGCCGCGCTCCATGTTGTGCGCCAGGCAGCCGCGATACAGCGTGGCGACGGTGTCGAGGTTCTTGTGGGCCTCGCCGGAGGGAATGGTGAGGATCGGCGCGCCCAGCGCGGCGGCCAGCGGCTCACCATGCGCGGCGGCAGCGTGCTCATCGCCAATGAGGATAAACGGGCCGCGCAGACCTTTGGCGGCCAGCAGATCGGGCAGGCGCGCGAGCAGGCCGCGCCCGTAGAAAGCCGAGGTGGGGCCAAGCTCGAAGCGCGGGCCGCCCTGCGCGGCCGCGTAGCAGGCCAGCACGGCGGCAACGGTCTCCGGCAGCGGGCCAGCGGTCGCGACTGCATTGGGGAACGAGGCGTAGAGCGCGGCGCGGTCGCGCAGCAGGTTGGTGAGGCGGGCGCGGGCATCGCCGGCGACCAGCGGGCGCACCGGGCCGCCGGCCACGTCAATGCGCTCAACCAGGGCATCGAGCGGCGCGGTGAGGCCGATGACGACGCCGCTGCGTTCGAGCGCGGCGCGGGTGCGGGCATTGAGCAGCGCCCCGCCGCCGGTGGCGATAACTAACGCCGATTGGTCGGCCAGTGTGCGGTAGGCCTCCACCTCGCGGGCGCGGAATAGGTCGGCCTCGCCGGCGGCAAAGTAGTCCGGCACCGGCCGGCCCCAGTGCGCCTCGATCCACGCGTCGCCGTCTATAAATGGCCGGCCAAGCGCCTGGGCCGCCGCCGCGCCGAGCGTGGTCTTGCCGGAGCCGGGCGGCCCGGCGAGCACGAGATTGAGGGTCATGCTAGGGCCACCAGATGCGCGGGTCGCCGGCCTGGGGCACATCTTCCAGGCGGGCGCGGCGCAGGGCGGCGAAGCGCGGCTGCATCTCGGCCAGCGAGTCGCCGCCGAGCTTTTCGAGCAGCGCGTCGGCCAGCACCAGGCAGACCATGGCCTCGCCCACCACACCGGCGCGGGGCACGGCGCAGAAGTCAGAGCGCTCGTAGTCCGTGGCAGCGGGCTGGCCGGTGGCGAGGTCCACTGAGGCGAGCGGGTTGAGCGTAGTCGAAATCGGCTTCATCGCCACGCGCAGGACGATAGGTTGGCCGGTGGTGATGCCGCCCTCCAGGCCGCCGGCGCGGTTGGTGCGGCGGGTGAGCGCCCCGGCCTCGTCCAGAATGATCTCGTCGTGCACTGCGGTGCCGGGCAGGCGGGCATTGGCGAACGCGCTGCCGATCTCGACGCCCTTCATGGCGTGGATGCTCAGCAGCGCGCCGGCAAGGCGGCCGGAGAGGCGGCGGTCGTAATGCACATGACTGCCCAGGCCGGGCGGCACGCCGAGCGCGACTACTTCGAACACGCCGCCGAGCGTGTCCTTGGCGCGAATGATCGCCTCGACCCGGTCGCGCATGGCGGCCGTGCCTGCGGGCGTGGGGCAATTCATCTCCGACTCGTGCGCGGCGGCCAGGCGTTCTTCGAGCGAGAGAGCGCTGAGGTCGGCCGTGACGCCGCCGATCTCGGTGACGTAGCTGCCCACGCGAATGCCAAAGGCGGCCAGCAGCTTGCGGCAGATGGCCCCAGCCGCTACGCGGGCAGTGGTCTCGCGGGCCGAAGCGCGTTCGAGGCTCTGGCGCAGATCGTCATAGCCGTACTTCAGCGCGCCGGTCAGGTCGGCGTGGCCGGGGCGCGGGATGGTCATAGGCGCGACTGACTTGCCCTGCCACTTAGCATGGTCGAGGTTGCGCACCTGCACGCCGATGGGCGCGCCGATGGTCAGACCGCCCATGACGCCGCTGACGATCTCGGCCGTGTCGTGCTCCAGCTTCATGCGCGGACTGGCGCCGGGGTGCGGCTTGCCGGCCGCGCTGAGGCCCTGGCGGCGGGCCAGGTCGGGGTTGAGATCATCCGGCGCGAGCGGCAGGCCGGCGGGCATCCCTTCGAGGATGGTGAGCACCAGCGGGCCGTGCGATTCGCCGGCGGTGAGCATACGCAGTGGCATCGAGCGGGCCTTTCCTAGCGGGTGAGCGGCGCGGCGGGTTGCAGCGCGGCCTCGGCGGCGCGGCGCATGGTGGCGCGCGGCACGGTTTGGCCGGTCCAGCGCTCCAGTGCCAGCGCCCCCTGCTCCACCAACATCCCTAGGCCGGTGGCGGCGCGCAGGCCGGCGGCGTGGGCTTCGCGGGTGAGGCGGGTGACGGCCGGGTTGTAGACCAGATCGTACACGAAGGCTTCGGGCGGGAACGGCGTGCCGTCCAGCCAGGGCGAGGCGTCGACCT
>JAYUUW010000247.1:0-2280 GCA_043754665.1 Anaerolineales bacterium
CTGGAAGGACTACCTTTTCGGCGAACGGGTCTACATCGTCTTGAGCCTGTCGGCCAAAACCGTGTTGGCCTGGCTGATCTTCACCGGCACGCTGGCCCCAGTCTAAGCCCCGGCCGGCAGCGCGCTGCAATTATGACTTTCTAATGTCTGTCTCTAACCCGCCCCGCCCGCTCATCTTGGTCACCGGCGCCACCGGCTACATTGGCGGCCGCCTGGTCCCCCGCCTGCTAGCCCTGGGCTATCGCGTCCGCTGCCTGGTGCGCGATCCGGCCCGGTTGCAGGGGCGCCCCTGGCACCCTGCGGTCGAGATCGTGGCCGGCGATGTGCTCCAGCCGGAGAGTCTCGCCCGGGCGCTGGCCGGGGTCCAGGTCGCCTACTATCTCGTCCACAGCCTGGAAAGCGGCTCCGATTACAGCCAGCGTGACCTGCGGGCGGCCGGCTATTTTGGGGCGGCCGCCCGCGCCGCCGGTGTGGAGCGCCTGATCTTTCTAGGCGCTCTCGCCGCGGCGGCCCCCGGCCTCTCGGAACACCTCCGCTCGCGCCAGCAAACGGGCGACGCCCTGCGCGCGGCCGGCGTCCCGGTCACCGAGTTCCGCGCCGGCGTCATTGTTGGCTCGGGCAGCTTGTCCTTTGAAATGATCCGCTACTTGACTGAACGCGTGCCCATCATGGTCTGCCCGCGCTGGGTCTACACCCGCACGCAGCCGATTGGCATCGCCGACGTGCTCGCCTACTTGGCGGCGGCGCTGACCGTGCCGGCCAGCGCCGGGCGCACCATTGAGATTGGCGGCGCGGAAGTCGTCACCTATGGCGAAATGATGATGATCTATGCGGAGGTGCGCGGCCTGAGGCGCTGGATGGTGCCGGTGCCGGTTCTCACGCCGCGTCTGTCGTCGTACTGGGTGAACATCGTCACCCCCATCCCGGCGGTCATTGCCCGCCCGCTGATCGAGGGGCTGCGCAATGAAAGCCGCGTGCATGATCCCAGTGCGGGGGAGCTTTTTCCTGAGATCCAGCCGGCGGGCTATCGGACCGCTGTGCAGGCGGCCCTGGCTCAATTGCAGGCCAGCAGCGTCGAAACGGCCTGGAGCGATGCGTTAAGCACCAGCCAGGGCGACGTGCCGCCGCTGATCTTGACCAACGCGGAAGGCATGGTGCGCGAGCGCCGCCAGCGGGTCGTGCCGATTGCGCCGGCCCAGCTTTACCAGGTCTTCACCGGGCTCGGCGGGCGGCGCGGCTGGTTCTATTTGAACTGGGCCTGGGAACTGCGCGGCCTAATGGATCGCCTGATCGGTGGGGTGGGCTTGCGCCGCGGCCGTCGCGATCCCGACAAGCTGCGCGTCGGCGATGCGCTGGACTTCTGGCGCGTTGAGGCGGTTGAGCCCGGCCGTTTGCTGCGCCTGCGGGCGGAAATGAAAGTGCCCGGCAAGGCCTGGCTGCAATTCGAGGTGACCCCGCATGGTTCGCAGCAAACCTTGCTCTCGCAAACGGCCTTCTTTGCGCCCAAGGGACTCTTTGGGTGGCTGTATTGGTATGGGCTATACCCGCTCCATGCCCTAATCTTTAGCGGTCTCATCGACCAGATTGTTCGGCGGGCCACCGCGGCCGACCCGCCGCCCGGCTGACCGAGAGCGAGCTAGCCGCGTACCGCGCGTTCCAATCAAACAGCGCCTTCCGAGCAGGGTCTCGGAAGGCGCTGTGTGTTCAGTGCTCGCTGCGGCTAACGGGCCTACATGGCGTTGATGGTCTCGTAGATCGTCACCTGGCCGTCGCCCTTCAGCACCGGGCAGCCTTTCGCCAGTTCCAGCGCCGCCTCGAACGAATCGGCCTTGAGGACCGAGTACCCGGTGGCCGCCGCGCCCACGGCGCCGTCGCTCACCGCGCCGCCGGCCGCCACGCGCTTGGCTGACCCGATGAAGGGGTTGCCGCCGTCGACCACCGCCGCCCCCAGGCTTCCAAACCACGCCATCCATTCGTTCAGGCTGGCCGCTCGTTCTTCCTCCGTCGCCGCCATGCCGCCGCCCGAGTACAACAACACAAAGTTAGCCATGGTTCAGTCTCCTATAGGTCCATCACACATGCTGCGCGATTAAAACACTGCCGAGGTGGTCGGGAGGTTCAGGCGGCGCGGGCGCGCAGGGCCAGCGCTTCCTGGTAGCCGTCGATGGCGAAGAGCGTGTTCATCAGAAACACCGCCGCAAACATGATCGGAAACAGCCCTGGCGCGGCGGTTTGCAGGTTCAGCTCCACATACGTCAGCGCCAGCGCCCCCAGCGTCAG
>JAYUUW010000248.1:0-4244 GCA_043754665.1 Anaerolineales bacterium
TGGTGTTGGGCGCGCTGTGGCTGGGCGCGGTGGCGCTGCTGGTGAGCGGGTGGGCGCCGGGCCGGTATTTGGCGCTCGAATTGGTGTGGGCACTGCCGCCGATCATGCTGCAAGTGGCGGTGGGCGGCGATGTGCTGTGGCAGCACCGGCGGCTGGTGGGGCTGGCGCTGCTGAGCCTGACGGCGTATTTGTGCGCGGCCGATGCGGTCGCGATTAATAGCGGCACGTGGACAATCACCCCGGCGTTCTCGCTCAACGTGTTCTTAGGGCCGCTGCCGGTGGAGGAGTTGGTGTTCTTCCTCATTACGAATGTGCTGATCGCGTTTGGGGTGACGCTGGTGGCGGCGGGCAGCGCGCGCGAACGGGTGGGGGCGGTGCTGGGTTGGCTGCGGGGGCGGCCCGCGCTCAGCACCCTGGCCCGCGACGAGCGGTGACGCTGCCGCCGCTGTTCCAGGGCGCGGAGCATCGGCCGTTCACTTTAGCGGGCGCGGCGGCGGGCGGGCCGGCGGCGCTGCTGGTGCATGGCTTTCCGGGCACGCCGGCCGAGCTGCGGCCCTTGGCCGGGGCGCTGCACGCGGCCGGGTGGACGGCGCAAGGCTTGCTGTTACCCGGCTTCGGCTCCGATATAACCACCCTCGTGGAGAAGCGCGCCGCCGACTGGATCGGTGCGGTGCGCGGTGCGCTGGACGAATTGCAACAGAGGCAGCAGCCGGTGCTGCTGATCGGCTACTCGCTGGGCGCGGCGCTGGCGCTGCAGGCGGTGACGGCGGGCCGCCCGCCAGACGGGTTGGTGCTGCTGGCCCCGTTTTGGCATTTGCGGGTGCCGGCGCTGCAACGCTGGGTGTTCGCGGTCATGCGGCGGGTGACGCCGAAATTCAAGCCCCTGGCCCGCGCCAACTTTAACGAGCCGCGCCTGCGCGACGGGCTGCGCCAAATGCTGCCGGGCGTGCCGCTGGATGACCCGGCGGTGCAGGCCCAACTGCGAGCGCTGGTGATCCCGGCCGGCTTGCTCGACGCGCTGCAAGCGGTGTTCAGCGGCGGGTATGCGGCGGCGGCCGAGGCGCACTTGCCGGCACTGGTGGTGCAGGGCGAGGTGGACGAGACCGCCCAGGCGCCCGACACGCGGGCGCTGTATGCGCGGCTGCCGGGACCGGCGCGCTATGTGTCAATCCCCGGCGGGCACGATTTGGTCAACCCAGCGGGGCCGGGCTGGGAGCCGCTGCGGCGGGCTGTGCTAGACTTCGCGGCAACGCTGTGACACGGGAACCAAACACCTGAGCCGCTGGGACCTTTCTTTACCCTCTGTCAGCCTTCCTTCAATGAACACCATCAATATCATCTTGTGGAGCGTCGCGGCCTTTGTGAGCGGCGCGCTGCCGTTCGCCGTGTGGGTGGGCGGGCGCGGCGTGCGCGCGGTGGGCGACGGCAACCCCGGCGCGGCGAACGCCTGGCGCGTGGGCGGCTGGCGCACCGGCGTGGCCGTGCTGCTGCTCGACTTTTTTAAGGGGGCGCTGCCGGTGGCGGCGGCCCATTTTGGCGCGCACCTAGCCGGCTGGCCGCTGGCGCTGGTGGCGGTGCTGCCGGTGGCGGGCCATGCCTTTTCGCCGTTTCTGCGCGGGCGCGGCGGCAAGGGGCTGACGGTGACGTTTGGCATTTGGGCCGGGCTGACGCTGGCCCAAGCGCCGCTGGTGCTGGGGCTGTTCATGGTGGTGTGCTACAGCGTGCAGCGGGCCGATGCCTGGTCGGCGCTGTTGAGCATGCTGGGGCTGCTGGCGCATCTGTGGCTGGCGGCAGCGGCGCCGTGGCTGTTGGGCGTGTGGGCGGTTAACTTTTTGATCTTGGCCTGGACGCACCGCGCCCAACTGCGACAACGGCCGGGGCTGCGCCCGCAGGTGGTGCGGCGGGTGAGCGGCTGGCTGCACCGGGCGGCGCTATGACGCCTGCAATGGCCGCCCTGACAGCGCTGCTGGCCGGCGGCGGGCTCTTCCTGCTGGTCGTGGCCGGGATCGCGGCGAGCAATGCGCGGGCGCTGCGGCGGCTGGCGAGCTATGTGCCCGCGCCGAATGCGCCCGTGCCATTGGTTTCAATCTTGGTGCCGGCGCGCAACGAAGCCGCCAACATCGCCGACTGCGTGCGCTCACTGCTGGCGCAAGACTACACCGCGTTCGAGGTGGTGGCGCTGGATGACGCCTCGACTGACGGCACCGGCGCGATCCTGAACGCACTGGCAGCGGCCGATGGGCGGCTGCGGGTGCTGCGAGGCCAGCCGCTGCCGGCGGGCTGGCTGGGCAAGCATTGGGCTTGCGCGCAATTGGCCGAGGCGGCGCGGGGAGAGGTGTTTCTGTTCACCGACGCCGACACGCGGCATGCGCCCAGCGCTTTGCGGCTGGCGGTGGCGGCGCGGCAACAGGCGGGCGTGGATTTGGTGAGCGCCCTGCCCCAGCAAGACACCGGTTCCTGGGGCGAACGGCTGGTGGTGCCGATGCTGGCCTGGAGCTTGTTCTGCTTTTTGCCGCTGGCGTTGGCGCACCGGCAGCAGCGGCCGGCGTTGTCGGCCAGCATTGGGCAGTTCATGCTGATCGGGCGGGCGGGCTATGCGCGAGCGGGCGGCCACGCGGGGGTGCGGGCGCACGCGGCCGACGACCTGGCGCTGACGCGGCGGCTGCTGGCGGCCGGTGGGCGCTGGCGGCTGCTGGACGCGGGCGCGTTGGTGCGGTGCCGCATGTATCACAGCTTCGGCGAGGCACGCGAGGGGTTCAGCAAAAACTTGTACGCGGCCTTTGACTACCGGCCGGGGGTGTTCGTGTTTATCTGGCTGTGGATTGGGCTGGCGTTTCTCACGCCGGTGATGGTGTTGACGCTGGCGCTGGTGGGTGCGGCCTGGCCGCCGCTGGTGACGGCGCTGGCCGCCCTGGGCACGGCGCTAGGCTGGGGCATTTGGGCGGGCTACGTGCTCCGGTTCGGCTGGCCGCTGCGATTGAGCCTGACCTACCCGGGCCTGGTGTTCACGGCCGTGGCGCTGGCGCTGCGGTCGCTGCGGCTGACGCGGGCGGGGCGCGCCACGTGGAAGGGCCGCGTGATCGCCGCGCCCCGAGGCCGCGTATGAGGCCCAGCGTGGTGGCCGATTTGCCGCTGCCGCCTAGTCCGAACGGGGCGATGGGCTGGCAGGCGGTGCGGGCGCTAGCCGGCGGGCATGGGCCGCTGGGCGCGCTGACGGCGGTGCACCGCGCGCTGGGACCGGTCTTTCAACTGCCGATCCCTGGCTTCAACCCGATCGTGTTGGCCGGGGCGGAGGCGGCGCGCTTTGTGATGCTGGAGGCCCGCGAGGCGTTGAGCTTTCGGCTCGACCGCGACCCGGTGGCGCACTTGCTGCGGCACGGGCTGTTGATCGAAGATGGCGCGGCGCACGATGCGCTGCGGGTCCACGTGGACCCGGCGCTGCACCGGCGGCAACTGGCGGGGCACTTGGAGACGATCACGCGGCACGCGGCGCAGGCCAGCGCGGGCTGGGGCGAGGGCCGGGTGGTCGATGGGCTGGCGGCGATGCGCGCGGCGACGCTGCTGATCCTGGCGGAGTGTTTGTTCGGGGTGGACCTGCGGCCAGACCTGCCGCGCTTGTGGCGGCCGATCCAGCAACTGCTGGCCTATATCTCACCGGGGTTGTGGCTGGTGTGGCCGAATGCCCCCCGCCCCGGCTTTGGCCATGCGCGGCGCGTGGTCGATGACTATTTGTTTGGGTTGATCACTGAACGACGGGCATACTTGCGCGGCGGCGGCGATTTGATTTCGACGCTGATTGCGGCCGGGCTGGACGATGATTTGATCCGCGATCAACTGTTGACGCTGCTGATCGCAGGGCACGATACGAGCACGGCGCTGCTGGGCTGGGCGCTGTACGAACTGGGGCAGCACCCGGCCATGCAGGCGCGGGCGCGGGCCGAAGTGCGGGGGGCGCTGGGCGACGGGCCGCTGACGCTGGAGCGCCTGCGCGACCTGCCCTATCTGGAGGCGGTGCTCAAGGAGACGCTGCGGCACCACCCGCCGATTCACATTTGCAATCGGCGGATCGTGCGCGACGTGGAATTTGGGGGGTACCGGCTGCCGGCGGGGCGGCGCGTGCTGTTCTCGATTTACCTGACGCAGCACGATCCGGCGGTGTGGGCGCGACCGGAGCAGTTTGACCCGCAGCGGTTTTACGAGCCGAGCGCCGAGGCGGCGCGCCCGCCGTTGAGCTATTTGCCGTT
>JAYUUW010000249.1:0-4115 GCA_043754665.1 Anaerolineales bacterium
CCCGGCCGGCGCAGCACCCAGTGCACGGCGGCGTCGATGTCGGCCTGGGCGTCGAGCGGGGCATACCAGGTGTGGTAGTTCGGCGGCTGCTCACCCCACGGCCCGCGCGCGATGGCCTTGATGGTCTGCACGGCCACGTTGCGTTCGGCGCACAGGGCCAGCAGCGCCTCGAAGTCGGCGGCGTACTGCGGGTTCTGCATCATCGGGTGGTTGAGCGGCAGCAGCACGCTGTCGAAGTCGAAGCGCTCCAGGCTGCGGCGGTGAATGGCGGGCGTGCCCACGCCGTGCCCGGTGACGCCCAAGAAGCGCACCAGGCCCTGGGCCTTGGCCTCCACAAAGGCCTCCAGCACGCCGCCCGGCCCCATGGCCACCTCCCACTCGGCCGGCTCCACCAGGCAGTGCATCTGCCACAGGTCCAGGTGATCAGTGTGCAGCAGGTCGAGCGAACGGTGCAGGTGCTCGCGCGCGCCGGCATAGGTGCGCTCGCCGGTCTTGGTGGCGAGAAAGAACTCCGTCCGATAGGGTGGCAGCACCGGGCCGAGCATGGTCTCGGATTGGCCGTAGCTGTTGGCGGTGTCGATGTGGTTGACACCGTGCGCCAGCAGCAGCTCGAAGGTCTGTTCGACCTGGGCGGGGGTGGCATCGCTAAAGGCGGCGGCCCCGAAGATGGCGGCGCTGCTGAGGTGGCCGGTGCGGCCGAAGGGGCGTTGGGGGATCATGGGCGGTTCCTTTCAGGGGCGGGAGGAAGAACTTTGGCCACGAAGTTACACGAATGGGAGAACGATGGGCACGAATGGGGTGGGGGAGCTAATAGGTTGCACCAGACTCGGCTGGGGGATGGGACAGGCGCATAGGAATAGTGTGCGGATTAATGGCTCGCAGGGCAAGAGGCAATTTGGGGCGGTCGCAAATTGGTAGTTGACAATTGTTCGTGAAAATTGGTATTATAGTTGTTATGACAACAGACAACCGACAATTTGAGTTGACATAATGTTGCGGCCGGCGCGAACGGAACGCAAGACGCTGACTGAGGTGGCGGTGGACGCGCTGCGGCAGGCGATTGCCGGCGGCACCTATCCGCCGGGCAGCCAACTGCCCACCGAGGCCGAGTTGGTCGAAATGCTGGCGGTGTCGCGCACGGTGGTGCGCGAGGCGCTGCGGGCGCTGGAAGAAGACGGCCTGGTGGCGCGCCGGCAGGGGGTGGGCACGTTCGTCCGCGAGACGCCGATTGTCAAGAATCTCAACTTCAACTACGGCATCACCGAGATGATTGAGACGGCGGGGCTGACGGCCGGGACCAGTTACCTGCACTTGCAGGCGGGCGGGGCCGAGGGCGAAATGGCCGAGCAACTGCGGCTGCCGCCCGGCGCGCCGGTGCTGACCGTGGCGCGCGTGCGCACGGCCGACGGCCGGCCGGTGGTGTACACGCTGGATACGGTCAGCGAGGCGCTGGTACGCGGCTTCAACTTCGACCCCCAGCGCCTGCAAACCGAGTCGGTGTACACGGTGCTGCAAACGGAACTCGGACAACTGATTGAGTATGGCGTGGCCCGGCTGGCGCCGGCGACCGCGCCCGACGAAGTAGCCGAGCGGCTGGGTCTGCCGCCGGCGGCGTTAGTGCTGTACGTGGTGCAAACGGATTTCTCGGCGGCCGATAAGCCGCTGCTGTATTCACGCGAGTATCACCTGCCCGACGCTTTTGACTTTTTAGTGCGGCGGCGCGGCCCAGCGCGGCTGCGCGGCGGAGCAGGAGCAGTGTAAGTGTTGAACCCGATGGCGTTTAGTACGTTGGCCTGTCCGGAGTGGACGGCCGAGACCGTGATTGAGAAAGCCGCCGCCTTTGGCTACCAGGCCTTAGAGTGGCGGGGCGGCCCACAGGGGCATGTGTCGCCGGCCACCCCGCCGGCCCAGTTGGCGGCCTTGCAGCGCCGGCAGCGCGACGCGGGACTGTTCGCGCTGGCGGTGACGGCCTATTCGAGCTTTGTGTCGGACGACGCGGCCGAGCGGCAGGCCAACCTGGACGACTTGCGCCGCCACTGTGATGTGGCGGCGATCATGGGCGCGCCGTATGTGCGGGCCTACGAAGAGGAACTGCCGCCGGGAGTGCGCCCGGAGGCGGTCTATGAACGCATTGCGCGCGGGCTGGAGGCGGCAGCGGACTACGCCCAGGGGCTAGGGCTGGCGATTGCGCTGGAGCCGCACGCCAATTTTGCGCGCTCGGCCGTGGTCGCGCCGATCTTGGCGCTGGTGCCGCACCCGGCGCTGTCGGTGATTTGGGACGTGGGCAACACCTACGGCGCGGGCGATGACCCGGCCGAGAGCCTGGCGCGGCTGCGGACGCGGCTGGCGTATGTGCAGATCAAAGACGGCACCGGGCGGGGCGAGGCCTGGCGCTTGACCGACGTGGGGGCGGGGGAAGTGCCGCTGGCCTGGGCGCTGGAGCACTTGCTGGGCGGCGGCTACCGCGGCGCGTTCAGCCTAGAGTGGGAGCGGGCCTGGCACCCGGAGTTGGCCCCGGCCGAAGTGGCGCTGCCGGCGGCGCTGCGCACGCTGAACAGCTTGCGGGCGGCGGCGCTGGACAAAGTTGGGAAGACGGGCAGCCAGTAAACTGGCTGAGAGAAAAAAGAAAGAGAAAGCGATGGGCGGTGCTTCGCATTGTTTCAGCCCGCCGCCGCTGACGACTGTGACCGAGGGGAATAGGCGACCGACATGACACTGACATACGATCCCGGTGACGGGGACGCGTTCAAGGCGGCGATCAGCGCCATCCCCGGTTACCCGGCGGGCGAGGGGCTGCCGATGCGGTTTATGGTGTTCGAGTCGAACGCGCTGGCGCGGCTTGGCGACTACCTGACGCAGGCCGGGGCCACGCCGGCCCAGCCGCTGGCGGTGGTGATGGACCGCACGCCGATGCAACGGGCCGGGGCCGACCTGAAGGCCCAGGTGTTCGCGCAACTGCGGGCGGCGGGCTGGCAGCCGGCACTGGTGGAACTGGAGCCGGATGCGACCGGCCAGGTGCATACCGACTTCGGCCAGATCCGGCGGGTGCAGGCGCGGCTAAGCGCCGACACGGCCGTGCTGGCGGTGGGCTCCGGCACGGTGACCGATGTGGCCAAGCACGCGGCTTATTGCTTTCAGCAAGAGCAGGGCGGCGCGCCGCTGCCGTTGGTGGTGTTTCAGACGGCCAACAGCGTGAGCGCCTACACCTCGAACATGGCGCCGGTCTTTATGGAAGGCGTGAAGCGCACGCTGCCGTCGCGCTACCCGGATGGCCTGGTGTGCGACCTGGAGACCCTGCGCGACGCGCCGCTGGAGATGACGGTGGCCGGGGTGGGCGACCTGCTGGCGGCGTTCAACAGCTACGCCGATTGGTGGCTGGCGAACCGCCTGGGGCTGGACCCGACCTACACCGAGTTCGCGCAGACGCTGATGGGGCCGCTGGACGAGATTTTCCTGGCGCAGGCCGAGGCCATTCAGGCGCGCACGCTGGAGGGCATGGCGCTGCTGGCCAAGCTGATCGCGCTGGGCGGGCTGGCCATGTCGCTCTCGCACGCCACCGCGCCGCTGTCGGGCTTTGAGCATGTGGTGTCGCATGTGCTGGACCTGGAAGCGGAGCAGGCGCATCGCCCGCTGGCGCAGCACGGCTCGCAGGTGGCGCTGGCGACGCTGCTGACCACGGCGGCGTATGACCGCTTCCTCAACACCTTCCGGCCGGGCGACGCGCTGGAAGATTTGGACGCCTGGTATCCAACCGCGGCCGCGATGAAGGCCAAGATCGAGGCGGCCTTTGCGCCGCTGGACCCCACGGGCGGGGTGGCGGCCGAGTGCTGGGCCGATTACAAGCTGAAGTTGGAGAAGTGGCACCAGCAGCGGCCGGTGTTCGAGGCCGCGCTGCATGACTGGCCGGCCATCCACGCCACGCTGCGGACGATGGCCAAGCGGCCGGAACGCGCGGCGCAGATTCTGCGGGCCGTGAACGCCCCGGTGCGGTTTAGCGAGTTAACGCCCGCGCCGAGCGAGGCCGAGGTGCGCTTTGCGTTCCTGAATGCGCCGCTGATCCGCCGCCGGCTGACGCTGGGCGACCTGCTGGTGTTTGGGCCGGGCGACCCCGAGGC
>JAYUUW010000250.1:0-10569 GCA_043754665.1 Anaerolineales bacterium
ATCTTCGTCCTGCTGCTGGGCGTGGCGGTGTGGTCGGAGCAGAGCGGCAACCCCGCGCTGGCGGCCATTGGCGTGGACCAGCAGCAGAGCGATCTGAACCCGGGCGGCAACATGGAAGGCAAGGAAGTGCGCTTTGGCATCGCCAACTCGGCCCTGTGGGCCACGGCCACCACGGCCGCTTCCAATGGCTCGGTCAACGCCATGCACGACTCGTTCATGCCGCTGGGCGGGCTGGTGCCCATGTGGCTAATGCAGCTCGGCGAGATCATCTATGGCGGCGTCGGCTCAGGCTTGTACGGCATGCTGGCGTTTGTGATCGTGGCCGTGTTTGTGGCCGGGCTAATGGTCGGCCGCACGCCCGAGTATCTAGGCAAGAAGATCGAAGCCTATGAGATGAAGATGGCCTCGCTGATGCTGCTCATCCCCATTCTGCTGGCCAAGGTGGGCACCGCCGTGGCGGTGAGCGTGCCGGCCGGGCTGGCCACCATCTACAACCCCGGCGCGCACGGCTTCAGCGAAGTGCTCTACGCCTTCTCGTCGGCGGCCAACAACAACGGCAGCGCCTTCGCCGGGCTGGGCGCCAACAACCTGTTCTACAACACGGCCCTGGGGCTGTGTATGTTCCTGGCGCGCTACTGGCTGGCCCTGCCCGCCCTGGCGATTGCCGGCGCGCTGGTGCGCAAGAAGAAGGTGCCCGCCGGCGTGGGCACGCTGCCCACGCACACGCCGCTGTTCACCGGCTGGCTGATCGGCGTGATTATCGTGGTGGGCGCGCTCAGCTTTATCCCGGCCCTGGCGCTCGGGCCGATTGTGGAGCAGTTGCTCTTAGGACACTAATGCCATGACGACCTCACTCACTTCCCCCAGCCCGAAGCCCTCGGCGTATCGGCGCGAACTCTATCAGCGCGCCGTCTGGGAATCGTTTGTCAAGCTCGACCCGCGCCGCATGGTGCGCAACCCGGTCATGTTCGTGGTGGAGGTCGGCAGCGCGCTGACCACCGCCCTGTGGGTGCAGGCGCTGTTTGGCTCCGGCGAAGGCCCGGCCAGCTTCATCGGCTGGGTGGCGCTGTGGCTGTGGTTCACGGTGCTGTTCGCCAACTTTTCGGAGGCGGTGGCCGAGGGGCGCGGCAAGGCCCAGGCCGAGGCGCTGCGCAAGACGCGCCAGACCTCGCAGGCCAAGAAGCTGCGCGAGGCCAAGCACGGCGCGGCGTTTGACCTGACCTCGTCGGCGGCGCTGCGCAAGGGCGACGCCTTCCTGGTCGAGCCGAACGACATCATCCCGGCCGACGGCGAGATCATTCAGGGCATCGCCTCGGTGGATGAGAGCGCCGTCACCGGCGAGAGCGCCCCCGTGGTGCGCGAGGCCGGCGGCGACCGCAGCGCCGTCACCGGCGGCACGCGCCTGCTCTCCGACTGGCTGGTCATCCGCGTGACGGCCGACCCCGGCGAGGGCTTTCTCGACCGCATGATCAGCCTGGTGGAGGGCGCCAAGCGCCAGAAGACGCCGAACGAGATCGCGCTCAACATCCTGCTGGCGGGCTTCACGCTGATCTTTCTGATCGTGTGCGCCACGCTGCTGCCGTACTCGCTCTACAGCGTCACGGCGGCGGGCCAGGGCCAGGCCATCACCATCACCGTGCTGGTGGCGCTGCTGGTGTGCCTCATCCCCACCACCATCGGCGGCCTGCTGTCGGCCATCGGCATCGCCGGCATGGACCGCATGATCCAGCGCAACGTCATCGCCATGTCGGGCCGGGCGGTCGAGGCCGCCGGCGATGTGGATGTGCTGCTGCTCGACAAGACCGGCACGATCACGCTGGGCAACCGGCAGGCCGTGGAGTTCATCGCGGTCGACGGCGTGGCGGCGCAAGACCTGGCCGAGGCCGCCCAGCTCTCCTCGCTGGCCGATGAGACACCCGAGGGCCGCAGCATTGTGGTGCTGGCTAAGGAGCAGTTTGGCCTGCGCGGGCGCGCCGTAGGGGGCGCGGCCGACGCCGACGGCGCGCCGCAGGGGGCCGTGTTCATTCCGTTCACAGCGCAGACCCGCATGAGCGGCGTCGATGTCAACGGCATCAGCATCCGCAAGGGCGCGCCGGACTCCATCGTCGCCCTGATCCAGAGCCTGGGCCGGCCGGTGCCGGCGGGCTTGCAGGCGGCGGTCGATAAGATCGCCCGCACCGGCGGCACGCCGCTGGTGGTGGCCCGCGACGGCCAGGCCTTGGGGGTGATTCACCTCAAGGACATCGTGAAGGGCGGCATCAAGGAACGCTTTGCCCAACTGCGCAAGATGGGCATCAAGACCATCATGATCACCGGCGATAACCCGCTCACCGCGGCGGCCATCGCGGCCGAGGCCGGGGTCGATGACTTCCTGGCCCAGGCCACGCCCGAGGCCAAGTTGAAGCTCATCCGCGAGCACCAGACCGGCGGGCGGCTGGTGGCCATGACCGGCGACGGCACCAACGACGCCCCGGCCCTGGCCCAGGCCGATGTGGCCGTGGCGATGAACACCGGCACGCAGCCGGCGCGCGAGGCCGCTAACATGGTCGACCTAGACAGCAACCCGACCAAGCTGATTGAGATCGTGGAGATCGGCAAGCAGTTGCTGATGACGCGCGGGGCGCTGACGACCTTCAGCATCGCCAACGATGTGGCCAAGTATTTCGCCATCATCCCGGTGGCGTTTGCCTCCACTTACCCGGCGCTGGCGGCCCTGAACTTCATGGGGCTGGGGCCGTCCACTGCCATCCTGTCGGCGGTGATCTTCAACGCCCTCATCATCGTGGCGCTTATCCCGCTGGCGCTGCGGGGCGTGCCCTACCGGCCGGTGGGCGCGGCGCGGCTGCTGCGCGACAACCTGCTGATCTACGGGCTGGGCGGCCTGATCGCGCCCTTTATCGGCATCAAACTGATCGACCTGCTGCTGGGGCTGCTGCGCGTGGGGTAACCCCGCCCCTTTGGAAAGGATTGACGATGTTGACTCAACTTCGACCGGCGGTGGTGCTGCTGGCGCTGCTCACGGTTATTACCGGCCTTCTCTATCCGCTGGCGGTCACTGGGATCGCGCAAGTGGCGTTCCCGAGCCAGGCCAACGGCAGCCTGATCGTGCAGGACGGGCAAGCCGTCGGCTCCAGCCTGATCGGCCAGTCGTTCGACGCGCCGCGCTACTTCTGGGGCCGGCTGTCGGCCACCGGCACGTTCCCTTACAACGCCTACAACGCCGACAACCTGACGGCGTCGTCGGGCTCGAACCTCGGCCCGCTGAACCCGGCCCTGGTAGAGGCGGCCCAGGCGCGCATCGACGCCCTGGAGGCGGTTGACCCGGACAATGCCGCGCCCATCCCGGTGGACCTGGTAACGGCCTCCGGCAGCGGCCTCGACCCCGACATCAGCGTGGCGGCGGCGCTCTACCAACTGCCGCGCGTGGCTCGCGAGCGCGGCCTGAGCGAGGCGCAGTTGCGCCAACTAGTCGACGACAACACCACCGGCCGGCAGTTTGGCGTGCTGGGTGAAGAACGGGTGAACGTGCTGGCCCTCAACCTGGCCCTGGACGCGCTGCCCTAAGCCCCATGGCGACCGACGCCAACCGGCCCGACCCCGACGATCTGCTGGCGCATGTGCAGGCGCAGGAGCGCCAGCAGACGCGCGGCAAGCTCAAGATTTTCTTGGGCTACGCCGCCGGCGTGGGCAAGACCGTTGCCATGCTGGAGGCCGCCCAGCAGCGCCGCGCCGAGGGCGTGGATGTGGTGCTGGGCTATGTGGAGACCCACGGCCGCGTGGAAACCGACGCCCGCCTGGCCGGGCTGGAGCTCGTGCCGCGCCGCACAGTGGAGTATCGCGGCACGACCCTGACCGAGATGGATGTGGACGCCGTGCTGGCCCGCCGCCCGCAGTTGGCGCTGGTGGATGAGTTCGCCCACACCAACGCTCCCGGCGCGCGCCACCCCAAGCGCTTCCACGATGTGGAGGAGCTGCTGGCGGCGGGTATCGACATCTACACCACGCTCAACGTGCAGCACCTGGAGAGCCTGAACGATGTCGTCGCGCGCATCACCGGCGTGGTGGTGCGCGAGACCGTGCCCGACCGCCTGATCGACACGGCCACTGAGATCGAACTGGTTGACCTGCCGCCGGATGAGCTGCTCAAGCGCCTCAAGGAAGGCAAGGTCTATGTGCCGCAGCAGGCGGCGCGGGCCATCGAGCAGTTCTTTCGCACCGGCAACCTCACCGCGCTGCGCGAGATCGCTCTGCGCCGCGCCGCCGAGCGCGTGGATGACCAGATGCGGGCCTACATGCAGACCCGCGCCATCCCCGGCCCGTGGCCCGCCAACGACCGGCTGCTGGCGCTGGTGAGCCCCAGCGCGCTGAGCGAACGGCTGGTGCGCACCGCCCGTCGCCTGGCCGACGAGCTGAACGCCGAGTGGATCGCGCTATATGTCGAAGCACCCGGCCACGCCAGCCTGCCCGCCGCCCAGCGCGAGCACGTGGCCCGCGTGCTGCAACTGGCCGAGAGCCTGGGCGCCAAAGCGGTGACGCTGCCCGGCAACGCCGTGGCGGCCACGGCGCTGGCCTATGCCCGCCAGCACAACGTCACCAAGATCATGGTCGGCAAGCCGCTGCGGGCGCGTTGGCAAGAACTGCTGCGCGGCTCGGTGGTCGAGCAGCTCACGCACGCCAGCGGCCCGATTGATGTGTACGTGATCAGCGGCGAGGCCAAGACCGCGCCGGTGGTCAACCTGGCCGACTGGCGCCCCCACTGGCCTTACCGCCGCTACCTGCAAAGCGCCGGCCTGGTGGCCCTGGCGACCCTCCTCGGCTTCGTGCTCGACCCGGCCCTCAGCCTGTACAAGTGGCGCTTGTTCTGGCGGCTGGCCGATTTGGCGGGGCGGCCGGGCGGAGCCTTGCCCGAGCCGCTCATCCAGCCGACCAACCTGGCCATGCTCTATCTGGTGGTGGTGGTGCTGGCCGCCCTCAACTGGGGGCGCGGGCCAGCCATTCTGGCCTCCGTCGTCAGCGTGGTGGCCTTCGACCTGTTCTTTGTCACGCCGTACTTCACCTTCGCCGTGTCCGACACGCAGTATGTGCTGACCTTCATCGGCCTGCTGCTGGTGGGGCTGACGCTGAGCACGCTGGCGGCGCGGGCGCGCGAGCAGGCCCAGGCCGCCCAGCAGCGCGAGGGCGAAACCGCCGAACTGTATGACCTGAGCCGCGACCTGACCGCCGCGCCCGACCTGCCCAGCGTGCTGCGGGTGCTGATCACGCACATGGAACAGACCTTTGGCCGGCAGGCCGTGGTGCTGCTGCCCGGCCCCGACCCGCAACTGACGGCCCAGGCGGCCAGCATTGGGCTCGACCTGGATGAGAACGAGCGCGCCGTGGCCGATTGGGTCTTTCGCCACGGCGAGATGGCGGGCCGCAACACTAACACCTTGCCCGCCGCCCAATTGCGCTACCTGCCGCTCAAGACTGCGCACCACATCCTCGGCGTGCTGGGTGTGGGCGGCACGGCCGCGGCCGACAGCCACCTGACCCCCGAGCAGCGCCGCCTGATGCAGGCCTTCGCCAGCCAGGCCTCGCTGGCCCTGGAGCGGGCGCAGTTGGCCGAGACCGCCCGCCAGGCCCAGGTGCTGCAAGCCACCGAAAAGCTGCAAACGGCGCTGCTCAACTCCATCTCGCACGATCTGCGCACGCCGCTGGTCTCGATTATGGGCGCGCTCAGCAGCCTTAAGGACGATGGGCCGCGCCTCGATGAGGCCGCCCGGAACAGCCTGGTGGTCAACGCCTACGGCGAGGCCGAGCGCCTCAACCGCCTGGTGGGCAATCTGCTGGATATGACCCGGCTGGAGGCCGGCGCGCTCAAGCTCCGCCTGGAGCCGGGCGATGTGCAGGACCTGATCGGCGCGGCCCTCGACCAGCTCGACAGCCGCCTGACCGACCGGCCGGTGACTGTGGCCGTGCCGCCCGACGCCCCGTTGGTGCCGATGGACTATGTGCTGTTGACCGGGGTGCTGGTCAATCTGCTCGACAACGCGCTCAAGTATTCCCCGCCGGGCGCGCCGATTGACCTGCGGGCGCAGGTGGCCGGCACCTACCTGGAAATCGAAGTGGCCGACCGGGGCGTGGGCCTGCCGCCGGACGACCTGGCCCGCATCTTTGAGAAGTTCTATCGCGTGCCCGAGCAGCGCCCGGCGCGCGGGCCGGCCGGCGGCACCGGGTTGGGGCTGTCGATATGCAAAGGCATTGTGGAAGCGCATGGCGGCTGGGTGGCGGCCCACAATCGGCCGGGCGGGGGTACGCGTATTACCCTGGCCCTGCCGTTGGCGGCCGAACCGGCCCTCAATCGAGGCAGCGTATGAGCGACGAAACCAAGCGGGTGCTGGTGGTAGATGATGAGCCGGCCATTCGGCGTTTCTTGCGGACCACGCTGACGGCGCATGGCTACACGGTGTGCGAGGCGGCCACCGGGCGCGCGGCCCTGGCCGAGGTGGTCACCCAACACCCCGATTTAGTGATTCTAGATTTGGGCCTGCCCGATATGGACGGCGTGGAAGTGACGCGCGAGCTGCGCGAGTGGACGGCGCTGCCGATCATCATTCTCTCGGTGCGCAGCCAGGAGGTCGACAAGGTGCAGGCGCTCGATGCCGGGGCCGACGACTACCTGACTAAGCCGTTTGGGGCGAGCGAATTGCTGGCCCGCCTGCGCGCCGCCTTCCGCCGCGCCCAGCCGCTGGCGGCCGACCCGGTCTTCACGCTGGGCGAGTTGACCGTCGATTTTTCGCGCCGCCTGGTGAGCGTGCAGAACAAGCACGTGGCGCTGACCCCCACCGAGTACGACCTGCTGCGGGTGCTGGTCACCGGGGCAGGCAAGGTGCTGACGCACGGGCAGTTGCTGCGCGCGGTGTGGGGCGAGGCCGAGACGCTGGACGCGCACTTGCTGCGCGTGAACATCAGCAACCTGCGGCACAAGCTGGAGCCGGACCCTACCCGGCCACACTACCTGCTCACCGAGCCGGGGGTCGGCTACCGGCTGCGGACGGAGGACTGAAGGACCCTCAAAAGTTGTGCGCGCCGAGCCGCCCGGCTTTGGGTGTCATGTGCCAATGGCCATCCGCGTGCAATTGCAGGAAGCCTTCATTGTTCACATCGTCGCGCCATGAGAGGGCATAGGCGAACATGGCCCCCAGATTCGAGGGCAGCGCCTTGCAGGCCTCATAGAACTGAAAATATTGGTCGGCTTTGGCTTCGTGCGGCACGTGCGGGTGGTTGTTGCTGAACTCGCTGCAAATAATACGCTGGCGCGGGAACTGGGTGCAGAAGGCCCGGAGCTGCGCCACGGCGGCCGGCAGGTCGACCCCCTCCTGACCCCAATACACGTGGCTGCATAGAAAGTCGGCCTGTTCCACGGCCGTGTGCGCTTGCTGCAAGAAGGTGGGCCCATCCATCTGGCGCGGCCCATTCACCGGCCCCGGTGACAGCCCCGGAAAACCAAACTTGGCCTCCGGGAACCTCGGCCGCAAGCTCGCCACCACCGTTTGGAAGAAGCGCGCAAACTCCTGGCCGGTCTGCCAGTTCACGCCCAGCCCCTCCGTGGTCAGGTTCGGCTCGTTGTGGACTTCAAAGTAGCGGATGCCGGCGCTCAGGGCGCGCAGCATGGGGTTGTTGCCATCGCCGGGCGCGGCCACCTCGTTGGCGAACCAGCGGCCGGTGCCTTCGGGCGTGCCGTCGTCGCCGCGCCGTTCGCCCAGTTGGCCGCTGAACAGCCGCGCCATGACGAACAGGCCGGGGGTGTTCGCGCGCAGTTGGGCCACCTCGCTCGGCTGAACGTCGGGCACCAACACCTTGACGGCCCGCACCTTCGACTGCCGCACCACGTCAAACGCCTCCGGCACCCAGCCGCCGCCGGGGTCGGCCGGCCCATGCAGGCCCGGCACGGCCCGGTGCTCCCAGGTGATAAACGTTGCGTCGGTCGGATTAGGGTTGGGCGCGGGGGCGCGGTTGCGCTTGAGCATCTGGCCGCCCAGCGTGGTGCGCAGCGCGGCGCGTTCCTCAGCCGTCAGCCCGCTGATGGCGTCGACCGCCGGGCCGCTGTAGGGCAGCCGGCGATTGCTTTCGGGGATGGCCATGCTGGCCAGGCCGCAGCGCTGGATGAGGTCGAACCCCGGCTGGCCCAGTGCCTCGCCGACTCGGAAGAAGGCGTTGATCATGTCTTGGTTGGTGAAGGGCGCGCGCGCCGGCGTCGTGTGATCGATCACCGGCTCTATCGGCCCGCCGGCCTCACCTTCGTCCACCGGGTCGTCCACTGGTTGCACCGGCGTCACCTGGCCCGTGAACCGCAGTTGCATGGCCTCGCGGGTGCCATTGAACACATCCAGGTCGATCTTGTCTGAGCCGACGCCAAATTCGGCCCCCCGGTTGGGATGGGTCGAGGCGTCGCCGCTGAACTGCCACACGGTCCACTGCCGCATGCCGGTGCCCAAGCCGGGCCGGCCGCTGGTGCGCGCCAGGGTGTCGTTGGGCACGTGCGGCCACTGCGCGATCCACACTTCCCGCCGCGCCAGGCGCTCGAGCTCGTCGCCGATCAAGAACGGCCGGAGCCACTCGTCCCAGGTGGAGGGGTTGGTATACAGCAGCACCGGCAGGTTGGCGCGGGCGTCAATGGCGTCGAGCCAACGCAGCGCCGCCTCGACCAGCGGGCGGCCGCGCTGGTTGTCGATCTTCTCGAAGTCGAGCGCCAGGAAGTGCAGCGCCCGGCCGCCGGTGATGGAGAGGAACAGGTCGAGTTGGTCTTGCCAGGGGCTGTCGGAGCGCAGGTAGTGGTACGCGCCGCGCACCGGCACCCGCTGCGCTTCGAGCAGGAACTGCTGAAAGCGCCGGTCAGGGGTGAGGCCGACCGAGGCGCGCAGGATAATAAAATCGAGGTTATCGCGGAACTGGAACCGACCTTGGTGGTGCGAGATATCTGCCCCAAAGGCGCGCAAGTCGCTCATGCGTCCCTCCCTCCTGATCGCGGTCTGGTGGGTGTGGTCCGAACATGCGACTAGCTTAGTCTGAAGCTATTTCCTGTCAACTTTCTCCTGGCGTTCACAATCGCGAGCGGCGCGAGCGGCGCGGGCGCTTACGCCGACGCGGGTGGTTGTGCGGGCGCGGTGGGGTCAGCCGCGTCCTCGGCGTGGCCCAGCCGCAGAAACTCCTGCCGCAGCCGGGCCAGTTCGGCATCCGACAGGTCTTCCACGTTCACCAGCGTGTTGCGCGCGCCCTGTATGGCGCGGATCAGCTCGTCGAGCTTGAGCTGCGTGGCCTGGGCTTCGCGGTTTTGGGTGTTCTGGATCAGAAAGACCATCAGAAAGGTCAGGATGGTCGTGCTGGTGTTGATGACCAACTGCCAGGTGTCGGAAAAGTGAAACAGCGGCCCGGTGAGCGCCCACACGCCAATGAGGCCGACCGCCAGTATGAAGGTCAGCGGCGCACCGGCCGCGACCGACGTTCGGTGGGCGAGTTTGCGAAACAGCTCATTCATGGGTTGCACTCCCGGGCCGCGGCCGGGCGTTAACGCCGCCGGCCGCCCCGGCGGAAGAAGCCCACCACGGCCAGCAGGATGATAGCACCCATTAACGAGACCAGCATCGCCGGCAGGCTGAAGTTGTTCTGGTTGATGGTGGTGATCCCGAAGTACGGCGTCAGCAGCAGGCCGGCAATGAAAGCGCCGACGATGCCGACCACGATGTTGAGCACCAGGCCCTGCTGCGCGTTGGTGCGCATGACAATGCTCGCCAGCCAGCCGATGATGCCGCCTACAATCAGCCAAACTACAAAGTTGACCATGTTGTCCTCTTCTGTCTAGGGGGTGCCTCGCGCGGCCGGGCGGCTGTCAGCACGCCTCAACTGCACTCTAACGGATAAGTATATCAACACCGAGACTCAACCACCGCACCCCGGCTGAGGCGGCCGGCGCGGGCGCTACGGCGCGGGGGCGTGGGGCGTCAGCCGGGGGACTAGCGGAGCGTCGTCCAGGGCGTTAAGATCGACCCGCGCCGCCACGATGATTAAGCGGTGGGTGTTGCTGGTGTAGGGCCAGCAGGTCACCAGCGTTAGGCGTTCGTCGCGCGCGGGCTGGATCCAGCGGGCATTCACCAGCCGGACCTTCAGCGGCTGCCACCGTTCCGGCACGATGGTGATGAGCCGGATTTGGTAGACAAACGCTCGCGCGCTGGCATAGACCCAGATCAGGTCGCCGGTTTTGAGGTCGACCAAATGCCCGAACACCTCGCCATGGACGTTGTGATGCCCGTTCAACACCGTGTTGCCAACCACCCCCAGCGGGGCCGAAGCGGTGTGCCAGCCGGCCGCTCGTAGGTCCGGCGCGACCCACTCCTGATACACCACGCCGCCCGACACCACCTCGGTGAGCGCGGCGGTGACCACCGGCGCGTCGAGGTCAATGGCCGGAATCACCAGCCGGTCGGGCTGCCACAGCGGTTCGGGCGTGGCGCTGGGCGGCGGGGCCGCCTTCGTCGCTGCGCCCGGGGCCGTGGGGGTAGGGGCCGGCCGGGTGGGCGTGGAGCGGGGCGC
>JAYUUW010000251.1:0-5986 GCA_043754665.1 Anaerolineales bacterium
GTGGCGCTCTACCATGCCGATGCCGAGGAGATGGAAGTGGTGCTGGCGGTGCAGAACGGCCAGCCGGCCTACGACGCCGTGCCGCAGGGCCGCCTGCCCGTGACGCAGGGCCTCACCGGCTGGGTCACGCGCCACCGGCAGTCGCTGCTGGTGAGCGACCTGCTGGCGCAGGCCACGCCGGTGCCGCCGCGCCACGGGCTGCGCGCCGGGCGCTCGTGGCTGGGGGTGCCGCTCATCGCCCGCGACCGCATCATCGGCGCGGTGTCGGTGCAAGCGTTCCATCCGGGCGCGTTCGACGGCGGCGACCGGCGCTTCTTGGAGTCAGTGGCCAGCCAGGTGGCCATTGCCGTGGAGAATGCGCGGCTGTACGCCGAAGTGAGCGTGCGCGCTTCCGAGTTGGGCCGGCTGTATGCCGCCGCGCAAGACCTGGGCGTCAAGCTGGAGCCGCGCGCGGTGCTCGAACAATTGGCCCGCCACCTGACCGAGGCCGTGGGCGGCACCAGCGGCTATGTGCTCGAAGTCAATGTGGCGAACGATACGCTGATGGTGCTGGCGGAGTATTGGGCGGCCGATGCGCTGCCGGAAGAGCGTGCGTCTGACTTGAACGCGGTCTACGCCCTCAGCCAATATCCCACCAGCCTGCGCTCGGTGACGCGGCAGGCGGTGCTGGAAAAGCACAGCGACGATCCCCATTTGGCGGCCAGTGAGCAGGCCGAGATGCGCCGCTATCACTTCCTCTCGGCGGTGGTGGTGCCGGTGGTGTCGCGCGGCGAAGTGATTGGCTCGGCCGAGGTGTGGGAGAGCCGGCGGCGGCGCGTGTTCACGCTGGCCGAGCGCCGCCTGCTGCAAACGCTGTGCCAGCACGCCGCCGGGGTGATTGAGAACGCCCGCCTGTTCGAGGCCACGCGCCAGCACGCTGACGAGGTGACCACTGCCAGCGAGATCCTGCATGTGCTGAACGCCTCGGCCACCGTGCGCGAGGCCTTCCCCACCATTGCTAACGCCATCAAGACCATCACCGGGTGCGAACGCGTTAGCTTGGCGATGCTCGACCCGCTGCAAGCCAATGTCACCATCTTGGCGCTCGACCAGCAGCGGGCCGAATTGCCGCGCGGCGTGGTCTTCCCGGTGAGTGCTACGGCCGCCGCCGCTGATGTGCTGGCCGGGCGCTTGCACCAGACGCCCGACCTGGCCCTGGAACGCGCCTTCCCGGCCGAGAAAGCGCTGGCTGACGCCGGCTTTGGCTCTCGCCTGAACCTGCCGCTGCGCGTCGGTGCGCAGGTGATCGGCTCGCTGAACCTGGTGTGGCGCGAACAGAGCGGCTACACCCGCGCCAACCTGCCGCTATTGAGCCAGTTGAGCGACGCGCTGGCGCTGGCAATTGAGAAGTCGCGCTTGTTTGAGGAGACGCGCCGGCGCGATGCCATCTTGGAGGCGCTGGCCTACGCCAGCGGCAAGCTGCTGATCGCCACCGCCGCTGAAGACGTGATGCCCGACCTGCTGGCGCAACTGGGGCGGGCGGCCGGGGTGAGCCGGGCCTATGTGGCCTACAACCACGCCGGCCCCGACGGCGCGCTGCTGGCCAGCCTGGCCTATGAGTGGACCGCGCCCGGCCAGACGCCCGCCAGCCAGCAGGCGAGTTGGCAGGCGCTGCCCTATGTGGTGGGCGGCATGGAGCGCTGGCAGCAGACCCTCAGCGCCGGGCGGCCGCTCGACGGGCTGGTGCGTGACTTCCCGCCGGCCGAACGCGAACGCCTGGAGCGGCAAGGCGTACACTCGCTGGCGGTGGTGCCGATTATGAGCGGCAGCGAGTGGTGGGGCTGGTTGAGCTTCGACGACTGCGAGACCGAGCGGGCCTGGTCGGGCGCGGAAATTGAGGCGCTCAAGAGCGCTGCCAGCGCGTTGGGCGCGTTCCTCGATCGGCAGCGCAGCGAGGCGGCCGAACGTGAGCAGCGCGCCCTGGCCGAAGCCCTGCGCGACACGGCGGCCATCCTCAACAGCACGCTCGACCTGGATGAGGTGCTCGATCATATCATGACCGACGTGGGCCATGTGGTGCCGCACGACTCGGCCAACATTATGATGATTGAGGACGGCTATGCGCGCGTGGTGCGCAACCTCGACTCGCAGCAGCGCTGGCCGCAAGCCGAGATGCTGGCCCTGCGCTACTCGGTGACCGACGTGCCGAACCTGGCGGCGATGGTCGCCACCGGCCGGCCTGACATCATTGTCGACAGCCAGGACTACCCCGGCTGGATTGACCTGCCCCAGACGCGTTGGATCCGGTCGCTGGTGGGCGCGCCGGTACAGATCAAGGGCCGCGTCATCGGCTTCATCACGCTCGACAGCACGGTGCCGGGGTTTTTCAAACCGGCGCACGCCGAACGGCTGCTGGCCTTTGCCCACCAGGCCGGGCTGGCAATTGAAAACGCGCAATTGTACGAATCGATCCGGGAGCACGCCGAGGCGCTCGAGCAGCGGGTGGCCGCGCGCACCAGCGAGCTGGCCGACGCCAACCGCCGCCTGCGCGAGCTCGACCGGCTCAAAGACCAGTTCATCTCCAACGTGTCGCACGAACTGCGCACGCCGCTGACCAACATCAAGCTGCACCTGGGGCTGTTGGAAAAGCGCGGCCCGGAGGTCATGCCGCGCTACCTGCCCACGCTCCAGCGCGAGACCGAACGCCTGCGCCGCCTGATCGAAGACCTGCTGGACCTCTCGCGGCTGCAAACGCAAAGCGAGCCGCTCAGCCGCGCGCTGCACCCGCTGGATGACCTGCTGGCCGAAGTGTTCACGCTGCATGCCGCGCGGGCCGAGGCGAAAAACCTGGCGCTGCGGCATGTGGTGAACCCAGCCGGGCCCGCGCTGCCGCTCGACCGGGGCCAGATGATCCAGGTCTTCAATAACCTGATCGGCAACGCGGTGGCCTACACGCCTCCCGGCGGCCACGTCGAAGTAACTTCCGCGCTGGAATGGCTGGGCAACGCGCCGGGCGTCAGCGTGCGCTTCGCCAACGACGGCCCGGTCATCCCCCCCGAAGACCTGCCCCACCTCTTTCGACGCTTCTATCGCGGGCGCACCGCGCATGACTCGGGCGAACCTGGCACCGGTCTGGGCCTGGCCATCTGCCGCGAGATTGTGGAGCGCCACGGCGGCCAAATTGAAGTGGAAAGCTTGGCCGGGCCAGGCACCACGTTTACGGTGTGGCTGCCTCTCAAATAGCCGCCCGCCGCGCCGAGCGCCGGGGGGAGTGGCCCGGCCATCTGGCCCAATCTCACCAGAATAGTCGTCAAATTTCCGGAAGTGATATAATTCGTGAAGGCGTGCACTTACGACGGATAAACGCTCCTGGACGGCGAGTATTGCTGCCTCGGCGGGTGGTGAGCCATGGAACTTGAGGGACAGGTGGCGCTGGTAACCGGCGCCGGCCGCGGTATTGGCCGCGCAATAGCTTTCGGGTTGGCGCGGGCGGGCGCCAGGGTGGCGGTCAACGACATTGACCCCGCCACGGCGGAGGCCACGGCGTTGGCCCTGGAGGCCGCCGGGCACACCGCCGCCGCCTTTCCGGCCGATGTGGCCGACCCGGAGGCCGTGAACGCGCTGGTGACGGCTATCACGGCGCGCTGGGCACGGCTGGATGTGCTGGTGAACAACGCCGGCGTCGAGCCGACCGGCCCCATCCTCGACTTCGCGCTGGCCGATTGGCAGCGCACGCTGGCGGTGAACCTGACCGCGCCGTTCCTCACCTGCCAGGCGGCCGGGCGGGTGATGCAAGCGCAGGGCGGGGGCGCGATTGTCAACATCAGCTCGATTGCCGGGCGCGCCTTTGGGCTGCGCAACCGGGCCGCCTACGTGGCGGCCAAGACCGGGCTGGTGGGCTTTACGCGCGAGTGCGCCCGCGAGTTCGCGGCCTACAACGTGCGCGTGAACGCCGTGTGCCCCGGCGTGATTATCACCGAGATGACGGCCCACCTGCGCGACAACGAGCAGATGATGCGCAAGTGGATGGAAGACATCCCCCAGGGCCGGTTGGGCGAGCCAGACGATGTGGTGGGGCTGGTGGTGTTTCTGTGCACCGACGCGGCCCGGTACCTGACCGGGCAAGCCATCAACGTGGATGGCGGCAAGGTCATGAGTTAGGCAGTTCCATGTCATTTTCTAACCTGCGCGAATTCCTCAAGCACCTCGACAAGACCGGCGACCTGGCGCACATCACCGAGCCGGTGAGCCGCGACCTGGAAATCACCGAGATCACCGACCGGGTGATGAAAGGCCCAGCCGCCAAGAACAAGGCGCTGCTGTTTGAGAACGTGGCGGGGTTCACCATGCCGGTGGCCATCAACGTGTTCGGCAGCGATGCCCGCATGGCCGCCGCGCTGGGCGTGGAGAACCTGGAAGAGCTCAATCACCGGCTGGCGAAGCTGGTGGACTTCCGCTTGCCGCAGGGCTTGGGGCCGATGCTCGAGCGCGGCGCGGGGCTGCTCGAAGTGCTGCGCGGCATTGGCCTCGGCCCGACGATTGTGCGCCACGGCCCGGTGCAAGACCTGGTGGAGACCGAACATCCGAACGTCAACACGCTGCCGGTGCTCAAGTGCTGGCCGGACGACGGCGGGCGCTTTATCACGCTGATGCAGGTCATCACCCGCGACCCGCTGACCAAGAGCCGCAACGTGGGCATGTACCGGGTGCAGGTGGTCGACGACCAGACTCTCATCGTGCACTGGCAGCGGCACAAGGGCGGCGCGGAGCACGAGCGCAAGGCGCGCGAGGCCTCGCAGAACGGCACGCTCGACCCGATCGCGGCGCGCATTCCGGCGGCGATTGTGCTGGGCGGCGACCCGGCCAGCATGTGGTGCGCCTCGGCCCCGCTGCCGCCGAACATCGACGAATATTTGCTGGCGGGCTGGCTGCGCGGCCGGCCGGTGGAGTTTGTGAAGTGCGTCAGCCAGCCGCTAGAAGTGCCAGCCCAGGCCGAGATCGTCATCGAGGGCTACGTGGACCCCAACGAGCACTTGCCCGAGGGGCCGTTTGGCGATCACACCGGCTACTACACGCCGGTGGAGCCGTTCCCGGTCTTCCACATCACTGCCATCACGCAGCGCCGCAACGCCATTTACCCGACCACTATTGTCGGCGTGCCGCCGGTGGAAGATGTGTACATGGGCAAGGCCACCGAGCGGCTGTTCCTGCCGCTGCTGCGCATCTTCCTGCCCGAAGTGCTCGACTATCACATGCCGGCCGAGGGCGTCTTCCACAACCTGATCATTGTCAAAATCCGCAAGCGCTTTCCGGGCCACGCCCGCAAGGTCATCTTTGGCATCTGGGGCTTGGGCCTGCTGATGCTGGCGAAGGCGGTGGTGGTGGTGGATGAGTGGGTGGATGTGCACAACCTCTCGCAGGTGGCGTGGCAGGCGCTGGGCAATGTCGATTGGGGCCGCGACCTGGTGCTGGTCGACGGCGCGGTGGATCACCTGGACCACGCCTCGTACCGGCACAGCTATGGCGGCAAGATCGGCGTGGACGCGACCGCCAAGACCGCCGACGAAGGCTACTCCCGCGGCTGGCCCGAGGTGGCCCGCATGAGCGCCGACGTGAAGCGCCGGGTGGACGACCTGTGGCACAAGCTGGGGCTGTAACGCCCACGACCATGCTCGGCAAAACCCGCGCCTTCCTCGATATGATCCGGTTCGAGCACACGGTATTCGCGCTGCCGTTTGCCTACCTGGGCATGGTGCTGGCGGCCCCAACAGGGCTAGGGCAGGCGGGCGGCTGGCCGGGGTGGGGCACGTTCTTCTGGATCACGGTGGCGATGGCGGCGGCGCGCACGGCCGGCATGAGCCTCAACCGGCTGATTGACCGCCACATCGACGCGCGCAACCCGCGCACGGCCAACCGGCCGATTCAGGCCGGCCGCATCTCGGTGACGACCACGGTGGTGGGCGCGGCGCTGTCGCTGGTCATTCTGGCGGTGGCGGCCTGGCAACTC
>JAYUUW010000252.1:0-2991 GCA_043754665.1 Anaerolineales bacterium
CTCGGCCGTGGGCTGAAAGGTGCGCTGCAAGCCGGAGATCACGCCGCTGCTCATGCTGGCGTACAGGCCGAAGGGGTTGCCGACCACATAGGCGTCGTCGCCGATGCGCACGCTGTCGGGGTTGCCGATGGGGGCGGCCACCAGCACCGGGGGCAGTTGGCTGGCGGTGAGCACGGCAATGTCGTGCTCCGGCTCGGCGGTTTCAATGGTGGCCGTGGCCTCGGTGCCATCGGCAAAGGTCAGGTGGATCACCGCGCCGTCGGCCACCACGTGCAGCGCGGTGAGGATGCTGCCGTCGGCGTCGATGACTACGCCGGTGCCCAGGCGGTTACCATCGGGATGATCGGGGTCTTCGACCTGGATCAGCACCAGCGCCGGCAGCACCGACTGGTAAACGTCGGCGGCGTTGGCGGGGGGCGGGGTCACGGCGCTCATGGCCTCGGCCACAGCGGCGTTCACCTCCGCCACGGTCAACTGCGCGGGCGGCGGCACGACGCGGTTGTAGATCACCAGCGCCATCAGCACCGTGAACACGCCGGCCACGAACAGCGCCACCGGCCCCAGGCGCGCCAAACAGCCGGGGGGCGGCGGCTCAGCGGCGGGCGGCGGCGCGGCGTCGTCTTCGGCCTCCCGGTCGGTTGAACGGTCAATCATACGGTTGGCGCCTGTTCGCTAAGTTTCTAACCATTGATCCCCTGCCCCTCGCTCCCCATGATACACGCTGCCGGGGTCTACGCCAGAACGGGAAGCTGGGGGCGGCGAGCCAGCGAACAGGCGTGGCGCCGCGCGCTACGGGCTAGTGATGAAGCCATACTCGGCCAGCACCACCTGCCCCTCGGCGGAGAGGACGAGGTCGATAAAGGCCTGGGCCAGCGCGGGCCGGGCGCTGTCGGTGAGGGCGGCGATGGGATAGCTGGCGACGGTGTTCAGGGCGTCGGGGATGTCGAGGCGGCTGACGGCATCCGCGCCGTCGCCGACCACGTCGCTCGAATACACGATGCCAGCATCCGCTTCGCCCAGCGCGACCTTGGTGAGCACGGCGCGCACGCTGGCCTCGTAGGAGACGACGTTGGCGAGCACATCGTCCTTGAAGGTAGGGCCAAAGGCGGCGTCCTGCACGGCCCGGTCGAGGAAGTCGAGCGAGTATTGGCCGACCGGCACCTCGGCCGCGGCCAGCACTAGCTGGAGGCCGGGCTTGGATAGATCGGTGAGGGCAGTCACGCCGCCGGGGTTGTCGGTGGGGGTGATGACGACCAGGCGGTTGCGCACAAAGGTCTGCTGGGTGCCGCTGACAATCCGGCCGCTGTCGATGGCGACCTGCATCTGGGTCTTGTTGGCGCTGGCGAACACATCGGCCGGGGCGGCTTCGCCGATCTGCTGGGCCAGGCTATTGGACCCGCCGAAGTTGAAGACGATGTGGCTGCCGGGGTGGGCGGCCTCGAACTGCTGGCCGAGCACGGTGAAGGCGTCGGTAAGCGAGGCGGCGGCGAAGACCGTCAGGTCGCCGGACAGGGCCGGGGTGGCGGCGGGGGCGCAGGCGGCCAACAGCAGGGCGGCCAGCAGGTTGAGAGTGGCGATGGGCTTCAGTTTCATGTTACCACCAGGCTATACAGGGATTGGTTAGTCATTGAATGAGTATAACCAGGATAGCCAGGGAGGGCAAATGACGAGTGTCTGGTTTAGGACGGTGGGCGAATCTGGCCAAGCGTGCTTTCGCTAAGAACCGAGATTCCTCGCCCGCCCCAAGGCAGCGATAGGGCCACTCGGATGAGGCGGGCCTGCTCAGAACATGTCTGGCGCGGCGCGGGATGGCACGGGGCCGAGTAGGTCTGGGCCGAGATTCCTCACCGGCCAGAAAGGAACGCCAGGTCCAAATACCTGAGGCCGGGTTCGGAATGACAAATCCGGCGAGCGGGTGACGGCGGGCGGCTGTTTGAGCTTTGGGGGCTGGCGCGCAGCGCCATGCGGGCCTCCGAACCCAAACAAAGGACGTTTGGGCAGGTGTGACAAATCCGGCGGGCGGGTGACGGCAGGTGGCCGTTTGGGCCAAGAGTCACTGTAGCGCCAACAAGGGCGGCGGGCTAGCGGATGAGCTGGCGTTCGGCGCTGCCGGCGTAGTTAATGAAGACGGTCTTAAGCTCGGTGAAGAAGTGCAGGCCCTCTTCGGCCATTTCGCGCTCGCCTACCCCGGTGGACTTGGTGCCGCCGAAGGGCAGTTGGGCCTCGCCGCCGACGGTGGCCTCGTTGACGTGCACCATGCCGGTGTCGGTCTCTTCGACAAAGCGCAGGGCGGCGTTGAGGTCTTGGGTGAAGATGGAGGCGGTCAGCCCGTACTCCACGGCGTTGGCGTAGCGGATGGCATCGGCCAGCGTGGCGGCTTCGGTGACGGCGAGGACCGGGCCAAACACTTCCTCTTGGAAGAGGGTGCTGCTGGGTTGCACGCCGTCGAAGATGGTGGGGGCGACGAAGTAGCCGCCGCTGAGGTGCGCGGGGCGCGCGCCGCCGGTGAGCAGACGCGCGCCTTCCTGCTGGGCGACGGCGATGTAGCGCAGGTCGGTTTGCCACTGCTTCTCATCGACGGCGGGGCCCATATCTACACCGGGCTCCAGGCCGGGGCCGACTCGGAGGCCCTCGGCCAGCGCCACGAGCCGGTCGACCAGGGCGCGCTTGATGGCGGGCGCGGCGATGACGCGGGCCGTGGCGGTGCAGCGCTGGCCGGTGGAGCCAAACGCGCCGGCATGAATGGCGGCGGCGGCCTTGTCGAGGTCGGCGTCGGGCAGGACGATGACGGCGTTCTTGCCGCCCATCTCGCAGGTCACTTTGGCGCCGCGCTGGGCGGCCTGGACGTACAGCGCGCCGCCGACGGCGTTGGAGCCGGTGAACGAGATGGCGCGCACCTGCGGGGCGGTGACGATGGCCTCGCCCACGGTAGCGCCGCGCCCGACGACCATGTTGAACACACCCGGCGGCAGCCCGGCCTCGGCGTAAATC
>JAYUUW010000253.1:0-5450 GCA_043754665.1 Anaerolineales bacterium
GCGCGGCCCCGAGTGGGTCGAGCACAAGCTCGCCTTCTACCGCCACTTCCTGAAGGTCGCCCAGGCCTACATGGCCGCCGGCCGCTCGGTCATCGTCACCGGCGACGTCAACACCGCCTACGCCGACATCGACATCGCCCGCCCCAAGGAGAACGCCAAGAAGTCGGGCTTCATGCCCATCGAGCGCGACGCCATGGGTGAGTTCTACGCCGCCGGTTTCATCGACACCTTCCGGCACCAGAACCCGGAGGTCGTCAAATACACCTGGTGGGATCAGGTCACCCGCGCCCGCGACCGCAACGTCGGCTGGCGGCTCGACTACTTCTTCGTCTCGCCCGACCTGAAGGACCGCATCGTCAGCACCGAGGTCTGCGACGACGTGCTGGGCTCGGACCACTGCCCCATCACGCTTACGCTCGACCTGTAAGCGCCGCCCACTCGAAGGAAACTCAATGGCCAAGAAGGCAGCGCTCAATCTCAAAACGTCGGAACCAGACCAGGTGGACGCCTACATGCAAGCCCTCCAGCATCCGCTGGCGGCGGTGTTGGCGGCCGTGCGCCAGATCATTTTGGCGGCCGATGCGAGTATTGGCGAAGAAATCAAATGGAACGCGCCGACGTTCTTCTACACCGGCCCCATGCCGCCCTCCGATCCGAAGGAATTTAAGCGCATCCTGATCGTCTCGAACGTCTTCAAGCAAGACGCCATTCGTTTGGTCTTTTGGGGCGGCGCGCGGGCGAACGATACGTCTGGGTTCCTCACCGGCGACTATGCCGATGGCCGCCGCCTCGCTTCCTTTGACAGCCTGGCCGACGTGCAAGCCAAGCAGAAAGCGCTGCAGCAGGTTGTGCGCCGCCTGCTCAAGACCCTGGACAAGTAGCTCCAGCCGCCTATTAACCCAACCGCTTCACTAGCCCTGTAGTTGGAGTGACATCGTATGGAGACCACCGTGGGACTCGACACCGAGCACGTTCTAGAGCAATTCCGGCAGGGCCAACTGACCGAACAAACCCTGCGGCAGGCGCTGACGCCGCGCGCCGCCGCCGGCCTGCGTCAAGACCTGCTGTACTTGCAGGTCAGCAGCAGCGGCCTCACCGCCAGCGTGCTCGGCCTCACGCTGGTGCGCGCCGGCGAGATCGTCGACCTGCCGGTCGAACAATGGCCCTATGCCAACGTCCTGGCCGCCCTGCGCGACGGCTGGCGTATCGTCAAATTTCCCGACCTGGGCTTGCTGATGGTCGATGCCCGCACCCTCGGCCTGGGCTGCGAATTCATCCTCGAGCAGTGGAGCTAACCCGCCATGGCGACCTACGATTGCGCCCCCACCCTCACCGACTCGCAAGTGCTCGACTTTTGCAAAAAGGGCTTCCTCCTGCTCGACGCCGTGGTGCCGGCCGAGATCAATGAGCGCAGCGTCGCCTTCCTCGAAGCGCATCCCGGCTCCGAGCCGACCGCCATCCTGCACGAAGACTGGTTCGTGAACAACGTGCTGGTGCAGCCGCAAGTGGCCGGCGCGGTGCGCTCGCTGCTTGGCCCGAACTTTGGCCTGCCCGGCCTCATCAGCAACCACCGCGTGCAGACCCCCGCCGGCGCGCAGCAGTGGCACCGCGACGGCGGCTCGCTGACCGGCCCGCAGCTCAACTACCTGCAAGTGTTCTACCTGCCGCAAGCCTGCCCCCGCGAAGCCGGCCCCACCGAGCTGCTGCCCGGCTCGCACCACATCTTCAACCAGACCCGCGCCATGGCCCACCTCGGCCAGTTGCGCGGCACCTTCTACGCCGCCGCCTCGGCCGGCTCGGTCTTCTTTACCGTCTATTCCATCTGGCACCGCCGCTCAGCCGGCACCACCCCCGGCCTGCGCAACCTGCTCAAGTACAACTACTGGCGCACCACCCCGCCCGCCCGCGATTGGGTCATCGAACCCGGCTTCGATCCGAAGCTGGTGGATTACACGATGGATAAGCCCCACCTGCGCGAGCAGTTCCAAGACAGCTTTGACGTGGCGCAGATGTTCTTCTGGCTCTCCGGCCGCGCATCTGAGTACCACCTGATGGGTGGCCAAGGCTGGCCGGTGCCCGCCACCCACCTGGAAGGGCCGTACGGCTATCCCGGCGATCTCACCAATCGGCGCGACTAGCATCGGCTTTCGCCCCGCTGCCTGTCTGACCGCGGCGGGTAAGGCTCACCCCGAGCCTTACTCGCCGCCGCGCTCCAGGCCCCAGACTGCCACCGACCCATGCCGCTCCCTGAACTGTCCGCCATCCTGGTCACGCGTGACACGTGGGCCACCTTGCGCCGCGCCCTCATCTACCTCCAGCGCCAGACCGTCGCCAATCAGGTCGAGGTCATCATCGTCGCGGCCCGCTCCGCTGAAGTGGCGCTGCCGCCGGAGTTGCTGGCCGGCTTTCACAGCGTGCAGTTGGTCCGAGTGGAGGCCGTGTCCACGCGCGAGCAGGCCGGGGCCGCCGGCGTGCGCGTGGCCCGCGCCCCCGCCGTGGTGTTCGTCGAAGACCATGTCTTCGTCGCGCCGGATTGGGCCGCCGCCCTCATCGCCGCGCACCAGGGCGAGTGGGCGGCCGTGGGGCCGCTGATCGACAATGCCTGCCCCGGCGCGCTGGCCCTCACCTGCCATTTGGCCGACTACGGCCATTGGTCTGACCCGGCCCAGGCCGGCCCGGTGGCGCTGCTCTCCAACAGCAACACCTCGTACAAGCGCGCCCTGCTCTTAGCCCTCCCTGGCGCGCTGGAACACTGGCTCGACCATCAAACGGCCTTGCAGCAGCACCTGCTGGCGCAGGGCCACCGGCTGCTGTTCGAGCCGCGCGCGCGCCTGTGGCACCTCAACTTCTCTCAGTTGCGCGGCTGGGTGCGCCTGCGGTTTGCTCTGGGCTGGGTCTTTGGCGCCGGCCGGTCGGCGCGCTGGCCCGCCGCGCGGCGCTTGGTCTATATCCTCGCTGCGCCCCTCATCCCGCTGGTCAACCTGCGCCGCCTGCTCGGCCTGGTGCGCCTCACGGGCCGGCGGGGTGGGGCGCTGGTCGGGCTGGTGGCGGCACTGGTCGCGCTGGTCTGGCTCGAAGCGCTGGGCGAGGTGACCGGCTATCTGTTGCCCGCCGGCGCGGCCCAGGCCAACCTGCACGATATCGAGTTTGACCGGCTTCGCTTTATCAGCGCCCACGACCGCCAGACGCTCGACGCGACCTTGGCGCAGCGCGTGCCGGCGCCGGTCGCCTAAAGCCCGCCATGCCATCCGCGCCGCTCATCCTGCTCGGCCTCGATGCCGGCGACCCCACCCTGCTCACCACCTGGGCGGCCGCCGGCCGCCTGCCTACACTGGCCGCCCTCATGCAGCGCGGCAGTTGGGGCCGCACCGGCGGCCCCGAACTCGTCATCGAGCACGGCGCGTGGCTGTCGCTGTCCACCGGCGTCTCGCGCAGCCGGCACGGCCTCTACTACCTGCGCCAGCCCGACCTCGGCACCTACCACCTGCGCCCGGTCTCCGGCCGCGACTTTGGCGTGCCGCCGTTTTGGGCCGCGCTGCAGGGCACCGGCCGCCGCATCGCCGCGATTGACGTGCCCGACATGGCGCTAGTGCCGGGGCTGCCCGGCATGCAGTTGGCCGATTGGGCGGTGCACTACACCGAGGATGCGCCGCTCGCCGCGCCGGCCGGGCTGCTGGCTGAGGCCGAGCGGCTCTTTGGCCCGCGCGAGATCGTGCCGGAGGCTTTCAATGCCGACCCGGCCACTGACCGCGCCCTGTTCCAGCGGCTGCTGGCGCGGGTGCGGCGCAAGGGCGCCTTGCTGCGCGGCCTGCTGGCCCCCGGCGACTTTGATGTCATTGCGGCCGTGTTTAGCGAGGCGCACACGGGTGCGCACCAGCTCTGGCGCTACACGCCGGAGGTGTCGCCGCCGCTGCCCGGTGCGGCGGCGGCCGACCTGTCTGGCGCGCTGTGCGCGTTGTATCAAGCGATTGATGAAGAACTGGGCCGCCTGTTGGCGCAGTTGCCGGCAGACGCGAATGTGCTGATCGTCTCGTCGGTGGGCTTGAAGGATCAGTATCCTACCGGCGGCCTCGGCGCGGCGCTCACGCGGCAGTTGGGCTACCAGCCCGCGCCGGCCACCGGCCGCCCCCTGCGCAGCCCGCTCGACTTGGCGCGCCGCCTGCTGCCCGAACGCCTGCGCGCCCGCCTCAGCCGGGGCCTGCCGCGCGCCCGTCGCGAGGAATTGCTGGCCCAGCAGTTCGCCGCCGGCACCGATTGGGCGCGCACCACCGCCTACGCGCTGCCGACCACTTATTTGACCATGCTGCGGGTAAACTTGCGCGGGCGCGAACCGGCCGGCCTGGTGCAGCCCGGCGCGGCGTATGAGGCGGTGTTGGCGCAATTGGAGGCGGATTTTGCGGCGCTGGTCGACCCGGTGACGGGCGGCCCGGCCGTGCGGCGGGTGGACCGGGCGACGGCGCTGTTTGGGGGTGAGCCGCCGTTACTGCTGCCCGACCTGCTGGTGGAGTGGCAGCCGGCGCGGCATTTTCTAGAGCGCGTGGCGCACCCTAAGGGCGACCTGCACCAGCGCCGCCCGGAATTCTTTCGCAGCACCGACCACAGCCGCGCCGGTTTCCTCATCGCCGCCGGGCCGGATATTGCCGCTCACGGTGAACTGCCCGCCGCGTTCGACGTGCTCGACCTGGCCCCGACGGCTCTGGCGCTGCTCGGCCAGCCGCCGCCCGCCGCGCTCACCGGCCGCGTCGCCGATTTCGTACAGCCCCGGCCCTAGCCCGCCTCGGCCAGGTCGGCCGGCGTCAGTGCGTACATATAAGCGTCATGCCACACGTTGTACATCTGCAAGCGGTTGCGCAGCCGCCCCTCGTAGCTGGCGCCGGCCTTCTCGGCGGCCTGGCGGCTGGCCGCGTTGCCCACCGCCATCACAATCTCCAGCCGCTTAACGCCCACCTGCGCGAACGCAAAGCGCGCCAGTTGCCGCACCGCCGTCGAGGCCACACCTTGCCCCGCCGCGCTGGTGCGCACCCAGTAGTAAATGTTGCCAAACATGTGCAGCCGGTTGATCTGCGTCAGCCCAATGCCGCCCAGCACCCGGCCGTCGGCCGCCGCCTCGATCACATGATGGTAGGCCGTGCCCTCGTCCCACTCCACCAGCGTGTGCGTGGCGAAGCGGCGAATGTCGGGCACGCTCAGGTCGGCGCTCAGGTTCGTCATCCACGGCGTCACCTCCGCCAACGACTCCTGGATGGCGGCGTGCAGCGCCTCCGCGTCCGACTGCCGAAACTGCCGAATGTTAATCGCGAGTGCCATGGTGGATTTCTGATTGTTGATTTCAGATTGCTGATGGGCTATTGACATCGCCGCTATTTTACCGCAAGCCTTTTCCCACCTCCCACCTCCCACCTCCCACCTCCCACCTCCCACCTCCCATGCCCCCCTTTCGCCTCGGCACC
>JAYUUW010000254.1:0-3858 GCA_043754665.1 Anaerolineales bacterium
CGCACCCGGTGCAAGTGCAGGTGTGGCGGCTCCTAACGAAGTGCGGCGCGGCGGATGTGCGTCAAGCTGCCTCTATTGTAAGCCCGGCGTCAAATCTGCGGGCGGGGGTGGCGGTGTAAAGCGGCTGGCCCGCTGCCACCGGGTGACAGCGGGCCAGCATTTGTGTGCTTAGCGTGTGCGGCGGGTGTCGGCCGGCCGCGCGAACTTCGACCGCAGCCAGGCCGCCGGCGCGGGCCAGGTGCGGGCCAGCAGCCCCCAGCTCAGGCGCGCGGCCCACACCACCGCCACGACCGCCACGGCCACCACCAGGATGAAGCCGGCCGTGTACAGCCCCACTTGCAGCAGCCGCGTGAGAAAGCTCAGCCCGATCACGGCTGGTCGGCCGGGATCACCGGCATCGGCGTGCCGCTCAGAAAGACGTTGAAATCCATGCCGGGCTGCACGAAGTAGATGGTGGCCTTGTCGCCTAGGATGCGTTCCCAGGCGGCCAGCCGCGCCAGCTCGTAAGCCCGCTCGTTGTTCTCGTAGACCTCGTTCTCGGCCGCGATCTTCTCGCCCTCGCGCGAGGCAATTTCCACTTCGATGGCGGTCTGGGCCTGCTCGGCCGTCAACTGCGCGGCCAGCACGGCGTTGCGCTGCTCCTGCTCGATCCGGTCGGTTTCGGCCTGGGTTTCAATCAGCGCTTGCTGCCGCTGAGCGATTTCAATGTCCACCGTGATGGCGGCTTTCTCGCGCAGCTTCTGCTCGTACGCCGGGTCAAGCGTGATGTCCTTGATCGACACGTTGATGATCTCGACGCTGTACTTGTCGGCGTCGGGCGTCAGCGAGTTGACAATGCTGGTCGACAGGCCGTTGCGGTCGTTCAGCAGTTGCTCCAGCGTCATCTCGCGCGTGCCAACCTTAATGGCCTCGCTGGTGGTGGCCGAGACGGTCTGGATCAGCACCTCGTCGTCCAACAGGCCGGGCCAGTTGGTGAGGAAGTTCTGCACCGACGGGCAGTCGGACTTGCGGCGCGCCTGCACTGCCACGGTGACGCCCACGATCTGCGTGTCCTTGGTGGCCACGCTCGTGTCGGCCACCTCGAACGTCAGCGTCGAGATCGGCACTTCCAGCAGGTTGGTGAAAAAGCCGGCATCTGAGTAAATGCCGGGGCCAAGACAGTTCGCCGCCAGCCGGCCGCCGTCAGACACGATGCCGATTTGGTCGGTGCGCACATCGTCGTTCCAAAAGCAGGCGGTGAGCAGAAAAGCGGTCAGCACGGGCAAAAGGGCGCGACGGACAGCCATCATCTGGTTCTCCTTGAGGTGGGGTTGTGGATCAGCACTACCGATATTGGGCCGATTTCAATCCTTGTCATTATAGAGGGTCGGCGCGCCCCCGGCCCGCCGATTGCGCTGACACCGGGCTGACACCCGCGCCACCCTGGCCGACACCGCGCGCCGACCCGCCTTTTGGCCGCAACATCGCCGCCGCCCGTGCGTAGCGATAGGATTTAGGCACGCCTCGCGCCGCCGCAGGCGGGCCTGGTGCGGTTAAGTTTAGAAGGACATTCGAATGCAAGCTAGATTACCGAAAGTACTGTTGGGCGTCGGGGGCGGGGTGGTGGCCATGGTGGCGCTGTTGCTGTTGATCCAGTTGATTCCGGTGGCGCGCACCAACCCGCCGGTGTTGGCCGAGCCGCCTTGGGATAGTGACCAGACGCGGGCGCTGGCCCAGCGCGCCTGCTTCGACTGCCACAGCAACGAGACCGTCTGGCCGCCCTATGCCAGTGTTGCGCCCGTCAGTTGGCTGGTGGTCCACGATGTGGACGAGGGCCGCGAGCACCTCAACTTCTCCGAGTGGAGCGCGGCGGCAACGCGTGGCCGCGACGACCCCGCCCAGGAGGCCGGTGAGAAAATTGCCGAAGGCGACATGCCGCCCGCCAGCTACCTGCTCCTGCACCCCGACGCCCGTTTCACTGACGCCGAAAAACAAACGTTGAGCGACGGCCCGCAGCAGTCGCTGCGCTAGCGGCCTGGCGCGACACTACTGCGCCCCTGTTCCGGTTGCCCGCGCTTGCGCTGCCTCATCACGCACTCACCCCTTCCCCGTTCACGCTGTACTCAGCGCGGGATGGGGCAGGGGGATGAGGGCGACCATCCGCCCCTGCCTCCCTACCGTCATCCGGCTACTCGGCGCCCCCCGCGCTGCCTCATCACATCAGCCCCTAACGCTGTCCGCCGCTCTCCTTGCCCTCCCCCGCAATCTGGCCTACCATCAGCCCTCCACCTATAGGCCGCGCTGGCGCGGCGGAGAAGACCAACGTGACCAACCCCCGCAAAGTCCATTATGTGCTGAGCACTCATTGGGATCGCGAATGGATGCTCACCCAGCAAGACTATCGTTTCCGCCTGGTGCAGTTGCTCGACCGCGTGCTCGACGGCCTGCGCAGCGGCGAACTGCGCGGTCCGTTTCAGATGGACGGCCAGTCCATCCCGCTCGAAGACTATCTTGAAATCCGCGCCGAGCGGCGCGCCGAAGTCGAGCATTACATTCGGTCGGGCCAGTTGGTCGTCGGCCCGTGGTATGTGCTGCCCGATGAGTTCCTGGTGTCGGGCGAGGCGCTGGTGCGCAACCTCAAACTTGGCCGCCAGTGGGTGCGCGATCTTGGCGGCCGTCCGTCCGACGCGGGCTTCGTGTGCGACCTCTTCGGCCACGTCAGCCAGTTGCCGCAAATCTTCGCCGGCTTTGGCATTCGCGGCGGGCTTATCTGGCGCGGCATCAACCTGTGGGACGAGCGCCATGTGCGCTGGATCGGCGCGGACGGCACGGTGCTGCCCAGCTACCGCTTTGGCTTTACCGGCTATTGCGACTACGCCATCCTGGTGCGCCAGGGCCACGACCCCGTCACTGTCCTCGAGGCCCCGTTCCTCGACTCCAAGCTCTCCGCCTTCCTCGACACTGAAGCCGCCGCCACCAAGATCGGGCCAGTGCTGCTGTTCGATGGCGGCGACCACCAGGAATGGGACCAGCAGGCCTACGCCGTGCTGGCCCCCCGCTTCGACGCCGCCGACGAGCGCTATGCCATTGCGCACACCTCGCTCGATGCCTACCTGGCCGACATGCTGGCCGAGGCCTGCGACATCGGCCCCGAGGTCACCGGCGAACTGCGCGAACCCGGCACGCACCCGTGGTCGGAAGACCAGCAGTGGGTCATCCCCGGTGTGCTCTCTAGCCGCGTGTGGATCAAGCAGGAAAACGCGGTCTGCCAGACCCTGCTGTGCAGTTGGGCCGAGCCGCTTACCGCTCTGGCGCTGGTGGCCCTCGGTCAAGGCGCCGCCCCTGGCTACCTGGCCACCGCCTGGAAGTGGCTGCTGCAAAACCACCCGCACGACTCCATCGGCGGGTGCAGCATCGACGCCGTCCACGCCGACATGCGCTACCGCTTTCACCAGAGCCACCGCATCGCCGACCGGCTGACGCTGGAGGCCACGCGCAATCTGGCCGCCAACATCGCCGGGGAGGTGGGCGCGGACGAAGTGCGGCTGGTGGTCTTCAACCCGTTGCCGACGGCGGTGCAGACCATGGCCGACCTGACGCTCCAAATCCCGACCACCTGGCCGGCCTTCAATGAGTTCTTTGGCTTTGAGCCCAAGCCGGCCTTCCGGCTGTATGCGCCCGACGGCACCGAAGTGCCTTACCAGCGCCTCGGCCAGGCCATGGCCCAGAAAGGCTCGCGTGTCTTCCCCGACCGCTTCCCGCAGGAAACCGTGCACAACGCCGTGCAAGTCTGTCTGCCGCTCGACCTGCCCGCGCTGGGCTACACCACCCTCAGCGTGCGGCCCGGCACGCCGGGGCAGCCCACCCGCCACCCCAACC
>JAYUUW010000255.1:0-2837 GCA_043754665.1 Anaerolineales bacterium
GGCGCGCCGTTTTGATTCCTGGCTGAGGCTATTGCAACTGGGAAGCGGAGAGAGCGGGCCGGTCGGGCACGTCTTCGAGCCAGTTGTTGAGGATTTCGACCTTGAGGCGGCCGTCGGGCAGGGTGAGCGCGCGCTGGGCGTCGAGCCAGTCGGTCAGCGCGGTTTGCTTGGCGGTGTCAAGCTCGGCGGCGGTGAGCGGCTGCTGACGCTTTTCGAGCACCTGAATGATGTGGAAGCCGAACTGCGACTGCACCGGCTCGCTGAACTCGCCGATGGGCAGGCTGAAGGCGGCGGTCTCAAATTCGGCCACCATTTCGCCTTTGCCGAAGAAGCCGAGGTCGCCGCCGGGGGAGGTGTCGGTGGAGAACTCGAGGGCCAGGGCTTCAAAGTCTTCCCCGGCGCGCAGGCGGACCAGCACAAGCTGGGCGGTGGCGGCGTCGGCCACCAGGATGTGGCGGGCGTGCACCTGTTCGGCCACGTTGGGCACGTCGGCGCCAATGGCCTCCTGGAGCTTCTCGCGGAAGAGCTGCGATTCCAGCAGGTAGCGCACGTCGGCTTCGGTCAGCCCGGTCTGGCTGCGAATGTCGCCCTCGTAGGACTTCACTTCGGTGGCGAAGCCTTGGGTGGTGTAGACCGTGGCCGTGGGGCGCGGGGTGCTGGTGCTGGTGGCCGTGGGGCTAGGCCCAGGCGTGCTGGTGGCCGTGGGCGTCAGGGTGGCCGTGGGCGTGAGCGTGGGGCTGGGGGTGAGGCTAGGCGCGGCCGTGAGGGTGGCGGCGCGGGTGGGGTCGGTGGTGGGCGTGGCCGTCACGGTGGGTGTGATGGTCGGCGTGGGGGTGATGGTGGGCGTGGCGGTGCCGTTGGGGAAGAAGGCAAAGAATTCCTGCCAGGCTTGTTCCACTTCGGCGGCGCTGACGGTGAGGCCGCGCTTGGCGGCCTCTTCGCGGATGAGCAGATCGTCGACCAGGTTGTCAATCACATCGCGGCCGAGGGTGGCGGGATCGTTGAGCGAGGCCAAGATCTGGGTCTGCTGCTGGGTGAAGAAATCTTGCTGGCCGAAGAGGTCGATGGCCTGCTGCACCTGAAGGTAGCGCGAGATGAGTTGGTAGCGCTGGAACTTGGCGGCCTTGATAAATTGGCCCTTGTTGATTTGGGTGTCGCCGACGCGGGCGACGGTTTGGCGCGGCTTGAGCACGGCCTGGTCGAACACGCCGAAGGCGACCACGCCGACGACGAGGACGATGACGGCGATGGTGCCATAAAGGATGTATTGGCGCTGGCGGCGGTCGCGGTCGGCGCGCGCGCGGTGTTTGCGAGTTAACGGCGGTAACGGGGCCGCCCCAGACTTACTCATCGACTTACTCCTTGTGCACGGATACAGCGCCGGCGGGGCCGGCGACGAGCAGAATAAAGACTGGGCATAGGGGCGCCGCGCACCCGCGGAACGCCGCCTATGCCCAGTCGGTCAAAACGGGCGCCAGGCCGGGCCAAACGAGCGGGCGCGGGTTAGCGCGCCAGCTCACCGGCGAACGGCAGCATGGCCATGTGGCGGGCGCGCTTGATGGCTTCGGCCACAAGGCGCTGGTGCCGGGCGCAGGTGCCGGTCTGGCGGCGGGGGCGGATCTTGCCGCGATCTGACACGAGCGAGCGCAGCAGATCGATGTTCTTGTAATCGATGGGCTTATTCTTTTCGGCGCAGAATTGGCAGACGCGGATGCGGCGCGCTCCGCCGCGCCCACGATCATCACCCTCTTCTTCGCCGCCTTCGTCATCGCGGCCTCGCGGCCGGCGTTCTTGTTCCACGGTGTGTTTACTCCGGTGGTCGTGCCGGGCACGACCTTACGCTAAAACGGAAATTCGTCTTCTTCTACGGGCGGCTCATGGGTGAGCGCGCCTTCGCCGCCGCCGGCGGGCCGGGCCGGGCGTTCGCCCAGCATGATCATTTCGTTGGCGACGACTTCGGTCGTGAAGTGCTTCTTGCCTTCTTGATCTTCCCAACGGCGGGTCTGCAAGCGGCCCTCGACGTAGACTTGTTGGCCTTTGGCGAGGTATTGCTTGCAGATTTCAGCCAGGTTGCCCCAGGCGACCACGTTGAACCATTCGGTTTCTTCGCGGCGCTCGCCGTCGGGCGAGTTCCAGGTACGGGTGGTGGCCACGCTAAAGGACGTGACCGGCCGCCCGGAGGGGGTGTAGCGCATTTCGGGTTCGCGGCCCAGGTGGCCGATGATCATGACCTTGTTTAAGCCTCGGCTCATCGTGGTCTCTCCAATGCGCCGGTGAGGCCCCCAGATGAGGAGCCGAAGCTGCCGGCCGCGGGCGAAATGCGTTCTAGCCCCTAGGCGACCTGGGGCTGCTCAGTGCGGATGATCTGGAACCGCATGATTTGCTCATTCAGCCGGAAGTTGCGTTCAACTTCGTGCGTGCCGGCGGCGGTGAGCTCGGTCTGCATCAGGATGTACTGGCCTTCGGATTGCTTGTTGATTAGATAAGCCAAGCGGCGGCGGCCCCACAGGTCGACCTGAATTACTTGGCCTCCTGAGGCGGTTACCCAACCCTTAGCTTTATCCACGAGTGCGGTGAGCGATGCTTCATCAAGCTCGGGATGAGCGATGAACATGACTTCGTATGTGCGCATGTGGACTACCTCCTTTCTCTGGGATATGCCCGGTTCGGCCGACGCAGGGCGCGCAGGCCTAATTGGAGCAGAAAGCATGGGGGCGATGAACGTCCCCGGCGCGGACGGCATAGTAGCACAGGGCGGGGGATAAATCAAGGAATAGGGGAGGTGAGAAGTGGGAGGTGAGAGGTGAGAGGTGAGAGGGGGCTCGGGGGGTCTGAGG
>JAYUUW010000256.1:0-2337 GCA_043754665.1 Anaerolineales bacterium
GCGGCTGACGCTGCACCTGCCGACGACTGGCCCGGTCTACGGCCCGGTGGCGCGGCTGCTGGGCGTGGCGAGCGAGAGCGGCTATTATGACTCGCAGGGGTACACGCAGCTTGGCCCCCACCCCACCGCCGCCGACATTGCCGCCGGCGACGAGATCACGGCGCTGGCGCGGGCGGCCGAGGGGCCGGTGTTCTCGGAAGAGGCGGCGTTCATGTTCCGGGCCGGGAAGCCGGTGGTCACCAACCCCTTCCCGCAATTGGTGATGTATCAGGCCGGGCTGTTCGACCCGACGGATGAGATTGCCATGATCGAGCGGCAGGGCTTTGGGCTGGTGATCTTGCGAGCGCAGTTCTACCCGCCGCCGGTGCTGGCGGCGCTGGGCGCGCACTACCAGCCGCTGACTGAGATCACCATGAACGGGTTTCTCTATCGCCTGCTGACGCCGCGGCCGGCGGCCGGAGGTGCGCCATGAAGCTCGCGGAACTGACCTGCACCCACTGCGACGGCGCCGGGCTGGAGCTGCAAGCCGAGGGCGCGGTGGTCTGCCGCTACTGCGGCACGCCCAACGCGCTGGAGGGCACGTTGTGCCCGCGCTGCGATGAGGTGAACGGGCCGGGGATCGACATTTGCACCGACTGCCGCCAGAGCCTGACGCGCACCTGCCCGGACTGCGGCACCAAGCTGTGGAGCGGGACCGAGCGCTGCGGCCACTGCGGGCGGGCGCTGGATGCGGTGGCGCTGGCCAGCGGACGCTGGGGCGTGGACCCCGCAAACCGCCTGAATGAGCAGACGCGGGCCGCCGCCGCGCTGAAGGCCAGCGAGCTGGCCGACGGCGCGCGGCGCAACGCTGAGTTCGAGGCGATTGAGGGGCGGCGGCAGGCGTTCTTGGCCGAGGCCCGCCGCCGGCGCGACGCGCAGCAGCGGGTGATGTTCACCGTGCTGGGTATAGGGGTGATCGGCTTTATTGTGTTCGTCGTGGTGATCTTGACGGCGGCGGCATTAGGCAACTGAGAGTCTATGACAGCTAACCCGAACTACACGGTGCAACTGCCGGTCTACGCCGGCCCGCTCGACTTGCTGCTGCAACTGATCGAGCGCGACGAGCTGGATATTACCAAGGTGGCGCTGGCGCAGGTGACCGAGCAGTTCCTCACCTACCTCAAAGTGCTGGAAAGCATGAACCTGGGCGACATCGCCGACTTTCTGGTGATTGCGGCGCGGCTGATTTTGATTAAGAGCGAGGCGCTGCTGCCGCGCCCGGTGGTGCGCGCGCCGGGCGAGGAAGACCCGGCCGACGAGCTGGCCCGGCAGTTGATCGCCTATAAGCGCTACAAAGAGATCGCGCAACTGCTGCATGGCCGCGAGGAGGCCGGGCTGCGCACCTACCTGCGGCTGGCCCCGCCGCCCAAGGTGGAGGCCCACCTGGATATGAGCGGGCTGACCACGTTGCACCTGCTGGAGGCGGTGCGCCGCGCGCTGGCCATGAACCCGGAGATGCCGGGCGTGGGCACGGTGGTCGCGCCGCCCAAGGTCACCATCCGCGACCAGATTCGGCTGATTGCGCGCACGCTGCGGAACGGCGGCGGCGCGGCCAGCTTTCAAGACATGCTGGCGAATGCGCGCACGCGCATGGAGATTGTGGTGACGTTTTTGGCGGTGCTGGAACTGGTGAAGCGGCGCAAGATCGAGGCGCGCCAGGAGCAGGTGTTCGGGCAAATTCAACTGCTGTCGATCAGCGAGTGGTCGGAAGATGAGCTGGCGGAGTTGGAGTTTGAGTAGACGCAGGATAGAGCCGACGCAGCAGCCAGCCACCAAGCAGCGCGCCCAGCGCCGCGCCGAGCGTGTCGATGCCGACATCGACCAGCCCCGCGCCGCGCCCGACCACAAACGATTGGTGAAACTCGTCGGTCGCGCCGTAGAGGCCGGCTAGCGCCACGGCGGCCAGCGCCTGCCGCCAGGTGGGGCGGCGGCTGGGGGCGAGCGCGTGCAGGTAGGCCACCGCCAGCGCGGCGTAGATGAGCACGTGGCCGAGCTTCTTCACGTTCCAATCGTTGGCGCCATAGTCGGGCAGCACCCCTTTGGGCTGCGACGAGGCGAAGAAGATCAGCCCCATCACGGCTAACGCCGGCCCCCAGCGCCACAGCCAGTGCTTCACAGTCACCCTCAGCCTCCTACAATTGAATACCAGCCGTCCAGTGTACCATTTCAATATTAGGCGCGTTTAAGGGGGCCTGAAGGCAACGGTTACAAGTTAAGGGATGGCGGATCAGTCAAGTTGGAAGTCAGTTTTTTGGGCGGCTTGCGTTTCCGTTTGATGAGCCCCAGGGTTTGGGCATT
>JAYUUW010000257.1:0-2296 GCA_043754665.1 Anaerolineales bacterium
TATGAGGTGCTGACCGACGGCCACGCCGACGCGGCGCTGGTGGCCTCCATGCTGCACTACGGCGAGTACACCGTGCCGGAGATCAAAGACTACCTGCTCGGGCGCGGCCTTAAAATGCGGCGCACGGCCGGGCAGGCGGTCGCCTGAGGCGGTACACATGGCAAAATTAATCCTGGTCCGCCACGCGCTTCCCGCCACCGATCCGTGTGTGGCGGCGGCCCAGTGGCCGCTCTCCGAAACTGGCCGTGCCCGGTGCGCGGCGCTGGCCGAGGCGCTGCGGACTTACCTGCCGGCGGCGCTGTATGCCAGCCGCGAGGCGAAGGCCGCCGAAACGGCCTCGTTGGTGGCGCGGGCGCTGGGCACGCGCTTTGCGCCCTGGCCGGGGCTGCACGAGCAAGCGCGGTCGAATGTGGACTGGCTGAGCGACGCGGAGTTTCAGACGCAGATTGAAGGGCTATTCGCTCGCCCGGCCGAGGTGGTGTTTGGCAACGAGAGCGCCGACGCCGCACACGCCCGCTTTGCGGCGGCCGTAGCCGCGTTGGTGTCCGCCGCCCCGGCTGGCAATCTGATCGTCTTTACGCATGGCACCGTGCTGACGCTGTTCGTCGCCCGCGCCAATGCAGGCGTGGCGCCGCTAGACTTCTGGCGGCGGCTGGGGCTGCCGGCCGTGGTGGTGCTCGACCGCGATACGCTGGCGCTGGAGACGGTGCTTGAGAAAGTTGGCGCGGATGAGTGAACTCAAGTGGGATGAGCGCGGTCTCCTCACGGCCGTGGTGCAAGACAGCGCCAGCGGCGAAGTGTTGATGGTGGCCTGGATGAACGCCGAAGCGCTGGCGCAGACGCGCGCCACCGGCGAGGCCTGGTTCTGGAGCCGCAGCCGCGCCGAGTTGTGGCACAAGGGCGGCACCAGCGGCAACGTGATGCGCGTGGCCGAGATCCGCGTGGACTGCGACGCCGACACGCTGCTGCTGCGCGTGCAGCCCGCCGGGCCGGCCTGCCACACCGGCGAACGCTCCTGTTTCTATCGCCCCCTGGAGGCGCTATTGTGACCCTGCAACAACTGTTTGCTCTGATTCAATCCCGCCGCGCGAGCGCGCCGCCCGGCTCGTACACCGCCAAGCTGTTCGCCGCCGGCGAAGATGAGATCGTCAAGAAGGTGGGCGAGGAAGCGGTGGAAGTCATCCTGGCCGTCAAAGGGCAGGGCGATGAGCGCATCATCTCCGAAGTGGCCGACCTTTACTATCACAGCCTGGTGCTGCTGGCCTCGCGCGGCCTGACGCTCGACGCCGTGGAGGCCGAGCTCACGCGGCGGCACAAGGGCTAATAGTTGGGTCGGTAGTTGTTTAGTGGAAGTTCAAGGTGTTTGCGAGGGGAGATTCCTCACCCGCGCCAGGGCGGCGCCTTGAAGTGCAGCCTGAGGCGGGTTCGGAATGACAATGATTTGCAATGTCATTTCGAACGCCCGCCATCCGTTGGCATCATGTGGCCGCAGCGGGCGTGAGAAATCTCACCTTGAAATACGCCTTGATTATCCATTCCACCGACTATATGTTTACTTAGGGCGCGTAGGCAGGGGACTCAGGGGCGGGTGCGTTCACCGGGCCAGTTGTCGCGGTAGCGCGGGTGAGCCGCCAGCCCAGCACCGTGCCGGCCGCGAACGCCGCCACGAAGTTCCCAATGAAGGCCACCGACAGCATGGTGATGGTCGCCTCGGCGTTGGGGCCGCCCACGCGCCGGCCGAGCAGGTCTTGCACCACATCGGCCAGCAGGAAGGCCGCCGCCGCCGTGAGGCCGGTCCAGCCGGCCAGCTTGGCGGCCACGCGCCCGCCGCGCAGTTGCCAGCCAACCACCAATACCAGCAGCGCCGTCACGATGCCGGCGGCGAGCGTGAACAACACGGCGAAGCTGAGGTGGACGGGGAAGCGGCCCAAGGCGCGCTCTTCGACGATCAGCAACTCCAGTTGGCCCAGCGTCTGCATGGCGCCGATGGTGATGACGACATTCGCCAGGCCGGTCACCCAAAACACGCGGTTGCGCCGGCCGTCACCCAGCGCCAGCGCCACCGAGCGCCCCCACAACCCGCCAGCCACAAATAGCCCGCCCACCACCGACACTACCGCCATGATCGGCGACCACAGCTCGTGAAACGGCAGCCGGCCACTGCCGAAGAACAGCAGGCCAAAGATCACCGGCATCACCCCGCCCAGCAGCAACGCGGCCGGCAGGCTGTAATTGAGCACGATACGGTTCATGGTGGCCTCACAAGGTGCGGCTTGAGCGGCGAACAGCGGCGACC
>JAYUUW010000258.1:0-3456 GCA_043754665.1 Anaerolineales bacterium
TCATAGTGCAGGCGCGGCGCGCGCGGGTAAAGCTGGCACAGCCAGCCGCGGTGGGCGCTGTGCAGCTTGCGAAAGCCCTTGGGCAGCGCGGCTTGCGTAGCGGCCGGCAGACCGGCCATGAATTGCGAGGAGCTTATACGGGCCATATACCAAACGCGCTGGTCGTTGTCATTGGCGCAGCGTCGCCACCAGCCGGGTCGGAAATTCCAGCAGGTTCAGCGCGTCGTGGATCGTCGGCAGCAGCAGGTCGGCGCTCAGCAGCGTGGCCGTCGCCAGCCCTTCCTCGCTCATCACCGCAATGCCGATGGCGGCGGCCTTGAGCATGGCGGCGTCGTTTGCGCCCTGGCCGATGGCGATCACCTGCTCCGCGCCCAGTTGGCGCACGAACGCGGCCTTCTGCTCGGCCTCGCCCTCGCCCTTCAGGCGCGTGGCCCGCATCCCCAGCATCAGGTCGATGTTGTCTTGCTTGCCGTAGGTGTCGGCCGTCAGCAGATGAATGGTCAGCCGGTCGCGCAGCCCGGCCAGCGGCTTGGCCACCTTATCCAGCAGCCGGCCGTCTTTGGCCAGCGTGCCGTTCACATCCAGCACCAAATGGGCCAGGCGGATATTGCCGCGGCCGGGGATGTTTAGCTCAATCATGCGGCGGGCGCTCCTCGCGATTGGGTCGCGCGTTCATTATAGGCCTTCCTCGGCCGCGACCAGGTCGGCATACGTCTCGCGCCGGCGGATGAGCGTGTGCGCCACGCCGTCGACCAGCACCTCGGCCGGCAGCGGGTGCGCGTTGTAGTGCGAGGCCATGCTAAAGCCATAGGCCCCCGCCTCCAGCAGCGCCACGCCGTCGCCCGGCCGCAGGTGGGGCAGGGCGCGGTCGCGCGCCAGCACGTCGGCCGACTCGCAGATCGGCCCGGCCAGGTCGGTCGCCACGGTCTCCGCCGCCGTCTCAAACGGCAGCGTCCGGTGATAGGCCTCGTACAGCGCCGGCCGCAATAACGTCTGCATCCCCGCGTCGAGGATCAGCGTGCGCCGCCCGGCCACGTCTTTCACGGCCTGCACCGTCGCCAGCAGCGCGCCGGTGTTTGCCACCAGATAGCGCCCCGGCTCCAGGTGAAAGTGCAGCCGCCCCGCCAGCGGCTGCAAGCGCGCCACCAGCGGCGCGGCAAAATCCTCAATCGGCGCGTAGTGGTCGCTCTCGCGATACGGCACCGGGAAGCCGCCGCCCAGGTCGAGCGTGTCGATGCTCGGCACCGCCTCCACGAACGCCAGCGCCACTTCCAGCGCCGCCAGCGTCGGCGTGGCATCTGGCACCTGCGAGCCGATGTGGATGTGCGCCCCGCGCAGCGCGAGCGCCGGGTAATCGCCCCAGCGCGCCGCCAGCGCCAGCGCCTCCGGCACCGGCAGGCCAAACTTGCTGCCGCTGCCGCCCGTGCGAATGTGGTGATGCGTGTCTGGCTCGACGCCGGGGTTGAGCCGCAGCGCCACCTGCACCCGCTGGCCCGCCGCGCCTGCCAAGCGGTTGAGCCGTGCCGCCTCATCCGCCGACTCCACGTTGACCCAGCCGATGTGCGCCGCCAGCGCCGCCGTCAACTCGGCATCGGTCTTGCCCACGCCCGCGAACACCAGCGCCGCCGGGTCTGCTCCGGCCCGCAGCGCCTGGAACAACTCGCCGCCCGAGACGATGTCGAAGCCCGCGCCCTCTTCCTTTAGCAGCCGCAGCAGCGCCAGGTTGCCGTTAGCCTTCACCGCATAGCAGATGTGCGGGCGCAGGGGGGCAAACGCCGCCGCCAGCCGCCGGTAGTTCGCGCGCAGCGCCGTGGCCGAATACACATACAACGGCGTGCCATATGTCGCCGCCAATTCGGCCAGCGGCACGCCCTCGCAGTGCAGCATTTGGTTGTGATAGGTGAAAGCGGTCAGGGTAGCGGTCATGCCGCCATTATAACGGGAGGTCAGAGGTCAGAAGTCGGAGGTCGGAGGTCGGAGGGCAGCGCGTGGCGCTGCGCGCCAGTCCCCTGAGCTTAACCAACCGCTAGCCGTCACACACCCGCCGGATTTGTCATTCCGAACCCGGCCTCAGGTATTTTGGCCTAGCGCTCCCTCTGGGCCGGTGAGGAATCCGCAACTCGGACCTACTCGGCCCAGCGCCCAACCGCACCGCCCCAACATGTCATGAGCAACCCGCCTCAGGTCTCCAGTCCTGGCGCGGCCCATGCGCGGGTGAGGAGTCTCACCCTGATTCTCCTTGCGGCCCCTTCGGCCGGCCAGTTTTGCTAGTTGAGGCCATGCCACCGTCGGCCGTTTGGCTTAGCCGATAGCATCGGTTACATCCGCTATGGGCGAAGCCCCACACCTGCCCACACCGCCCGGTGCTGGGTCCGTTGCCGCCTAGCGCGCCTCGACCACCAGCACGCCCACCCCCGCCACGCCGCCCGCCTCGGCCAAATGCGCCAGCAGCGCCTCCGCCAGCCGCTGCGCATTGAAGTAATCTCGCAGATGCAGAAAGCGCGCAATCGTCGGGCTGTCCGCCGCCGGCGGCTCGCCCAGCGCCACCGCGATATACGCATCGCCCCGCGCCAGCATCAGCGGCGGCGGCGCGGCCGGCAGCGGCTTCAGCGTCGCATCGGCATAGCGCCAGTAGTGCAGCGCCGCGCCGTCATTCGCGGCCGTCAGCGTGGCTGTGGCCGAGTCCACCGCCAGCCGCAGCCCCCCCAGCGTCAGCGTCGTGGCCGCGCTGATCACCCCCGGCCGCGCGCTCATCGCGCCCGCTGCGCCCAGGTGCAGTTGCACCCCCGCGCCGGCCCGCATGGCTCCCTCACTCTCTGTATTCAGCATCGCCCTGGTCCTAGCTTTTTCTCTTTCTCTTTCTTTTTTCTCTGCTGCCCTACGGATTCGCGGCCTCGCCTACCGTGTCCGTCTGGCTCAGCGACTCTTCGAGCGCCGCCAGCATAGCCTCAATCTCCGCGCCCTGGTCGGCCTCGACCCCGGCCGTCGTCGGATTGGGTGCCGGCGTCACCGTCGCCGCGTCGCCCGCAGCCGGCATGGGCGTGGCCGTCGGCCCATCGGGCGGCAGTTCCGTGGCCAGGTCGTCGAGCGTGTCCGCGCCGCTCAGTTCGGTGCTCAGCGCCTCCAACTCACTGTCCAGGGCCTCGCCGTCATCATAATTGTCCGGCGTGGCCGAGGCGGCGTCTACGGCGGGCGCGGTCGTCGCGTTGCTGGCCGCGCCCGCCGCCGCTGTGGCGGTCTCAGCCGCCTGCCGCCGCTGGCGCACCCCGCAGCCGGTCAGCGCGCCCGCCAGCAGCCCGCCGATCAGCAGCGCCACACCCAACGCGCATAAGGGAGAGGTGGGGAAGGCTGGCATCACTGTCCCAGTCCCCTTAGCTTTGCGCGGCGCGCCACGTGCGCACCGCCAGCCGCAAATCCACCGCCGCGCCTACCAGCGTCAGGTGGGCCGTTTGCAGC
>JAYUUW010000259.1:0-5928 GCA_043754665.1 Anaerolineales bacterium
GCCTCCGAGCCGGCGCCGGCCCCCGAGGCCCCCAGCGCTCCGGAGTTCGTCAGCAGCCCGGCTTCCACCGCCTCGACCCTCAATCCTAAATACAAATTCGAGAGCTTCGTGGTCGGCTCCAGCAACCGGCTGGCCCACGCCGCCACGCTGGCCGCCGCCGAAAACCCCGCCAAAGCCTACAACCCGCTCTTCATTTACGGCGGCGTCGGCCTGGGCAAAACCCACCTGCTGCAAGCCGTGGGCAACGCCTGCCGCGCGCGTGGCCTGAGCGTGCTCTACGTGTCGTCCGAAGAATTCACCAACGACCTGATCAACGCCATCCGCAATCACACCACCGAGAGCTTCCGCGATAAGTACCGCAGCATCGACGTGCTGCTGATCGACGACATTCAATTCATCGCCGGCAAAGAATCCACCCAAGAAGAATTCTTCCACACCTTCAACACCCTGCACGGCCAGGACAAGCAGTTGGTCATGACCTCCGACCGGCCGCCCAAAGCCATGGTCACGCTCGAAGAACGCCTGCGCTCGCGCTTCGAGTGGGGCCTCACGGTCGACATTCAGCCGCCCGATTTAGAAACGCGCCAGGCTATTCTGCGCTCGAAGGCCGAGCGCGCCGGCCGCCAGGTCGAAGACGCCGTCATCGAGCTCATCGCCCGCCGCGTGCAGAGCAACATCCGCGAGCTCGAAGGCGCGCTCACCCGCGTGCTGGCCTACGCCGAGCTCATCGGCCAGCCCCTCACCATGGACCTGGCCGCCTCGGCCCTGGCCGACCTGCTGCCGCGCACCCGCACCCTTACGCCCATGCAAATTCTCGACACCGTGGGCGGCTTCTACAACCTCACCAGCCAGGCCCTGCTCGGCCCCGAGCGCACCAAAGAGATCGCCATGGCGCGCCAGGTGGCCATGTACCTCATCCGTGAAGAGACCGACGCCTCGCTGCCGGCCGTGGGCGAACTGCTGGGCGGGCGCGACCACACCACCATCATGTATGGCTACAAGAAGGTCGCCGACATGATCGAGCGCGACGACAACCTGCGCCGCCAGCTCATTTCCCTGCGCGAACGGCTCTATAGCCAGGTCGGCGCCCCGTCGTAACGGGGCCTCCCATTTGAAGGGGCGGGCCCTCGGCCCCCCCAAAGCACACGCTTAAAGCGCCGGAGAGGCTCTCTCCGGCGCTTTTCATATGGCAACTTACACAGTACCAACGTCCCGCCCCAAACACAGCATTATGTCAAGTAAATGACCCCTTCTGTGGATAACTCCCCCTGAAACTGTGGAAAAGGGGTCCCTTTTGGGGACAGTTTGCCCCCCGGGAAACCTGGGAATCAGCAGTTTTGGAAGGACTCACCCCCAGATATGGGGTTGAGTCACTCAGAGTCAGTCAGATATATGGATTGGGCCTCCGCCGCTGCCCCAGAGCCATTTTGGGCTCCTCCACAATCTCCACAAACGCCTCCGAGTCGGCCTGGGGATGGCTGCCGCCCAAAACCTTCCCGCCACCCGCCACATGCGCGGCGCCTCATCGGTCGCGCTCCACCACTGAGGTCCAATGAGCCCTAGCGCGTCCCTCTCCACATATCCCCAGGCTCTACTACGACTACTGTTAATATATTTACTTATTAACAAGTATATCTACAGGCTTCCAGAAAAATCCCGGAGCCCGTTCACTGGCCCTGCGCTCACTGCCAAACAACAGCGCGTTGATCAGTCGATCTGACCAACGCGCTGTTAGGCGTAGCTTGGTACTGCGTGCCGGCGGCTAACTCTCCGGCGGCGTCACCATCATCGATTGAAACACAAACGTCAGCGTGCGGTCTTGGCCGCGCTCGTCTTCGCCGCGAATCACAATTCGGTCCACCAACTGCGGCGCGCTGAGCGCCAGGCAGGCCTGATACAACTCCTCCAGCGACCCGAACTCGGTGCCGCGCTCTTCCAGCCCGGTCCCCTGCTCAAACTGCCGCACCATAATTTGTCCCGTTAAACTTTTCACCGATTAATCACCTTTGCTGGCCTACTTGCGGCGCGGGGTCATGCTCATGAGCGTGTCGCGTTGTTTGGCCTGCTGGCGCCCGCCCCATTCGGCCCGCTGCCCCTCGATGTCGCGGCTCAGGCCCATCCAATCGGCCACCAGGAATTGAAAGCCCAGGAAGTTGTTGGGCAGCACATAGCCCATGAGAAAGAAGCGCAGCCAGCGCACGCTGATCGGGTAACGCAGCAGGTCGACCGCCACCTGTGTGCGCCCGCGAAAGGGATCGATGATGTGAGCGTCGGTCCACGGCACACCGCGCGGGTCAAACGGGATGGGCCGGGTGGTGCGCAGGCGGCTGTACGAAATATTCAGGCGAAAGAAGGGCGTGCTCAGCAGCAGCGAGTTGGGCCGGGCCTGCACATAGGCCAGGCGCGGGGCCAGCACCGCGCCGATGTAGACCAGCAGCCCCAGCAGCGCCAGCCCGGCCAGCGCCACACGGATTTCGAGCGTGTTCAGCCGGCCCGGCGCGAAGGCCGACAGCCCGGCGGCCAGCACCGTGAGCACCACGGCCGGGCCGCGCCACAGGCTGAACATGCGCTCATAGAGCAAGAGGCGATGCGGGCGGTAAGAGGCAGGCATGGCGGTGAGGGTTTGGGTGCGGGCGACTAGGTGCGCGGCGGACAGCGCATAACGGCTTAAGGGGTGAGTATATCACCGCGCCCCAGAAATGCCGCCGTTAGCTGGGGCGTGGTGCTACAATGCCCGCCATGTGCACCCGAGGCCGCCATGCCGGTTGACGCGCCGGTGGCGCTGGCTTTACCGCGCTGGCCCGCGCTGCCCCGCACCGACGCGCCCGAGTGGCTCGACCAGGGCCACGGCGCGCCGGCCGATGTGGCCGCCAACCTGGCCGAGATGGGGCGGCTCAACCGCGCGCTGGGCGGGCTGGCCGCGCTCACCCGCCATTTGTATCCCCGCCTGCTTAATCACCCCGGCCCGGCCACGCTGCTCGACCTGGGCACCGGCTCAGCCGAGGTGCCGCTGCACATCGCGCAGTGGGCGGCCCAGCACCGCCGCCCGCTGACCATCACCGCCGTCGATTGGGCCGCCCGCAATCTGGCCGTGGCGCGCACGCGTGCAGCCGCCGCGCCCGCCATCTACCTGCTGCAAGCCGATGCCGCGCAGTTGCCCCTGCCGCCGCGCAGCGTGGACTATGTGACGGCCACGCTGTTCCTGCACCACTTCGCGCCGGCGGCGGCGGTGCGCCTGCTGCGGGCGGCCTTCGCTATCACGCGCCGCACGCTGCTGGTGAGCGACCTGGTGCGCGGGCGGCTGCCGCTGTTGGGCTTCCACCTGGTGCAGCCGCTGCTGGCGCGCCACCCGTTCACCCGGCACGATGGCGCGCTCTCCATCCGCCGCGCCTACACGCCGGCCGAGTTGCTGGCCCTGGCGCAGGCGGCCGGTCTGCCGCAGCCGCGCGTGCACGCCCATTGGCCGTGGCGCATGACGCTGGTGGTCGACCGCCCCGCCGATGACTGAGCCGCTGTACGATGTGCTGATCGTGGGCGGCGGCCCAGCCGGGTGCAGCGCCGCGCTGCATCTGGCGGCGGCCGGCGCCAAGGTGCTGCTGTGCGAGGCCGGCGCCTACCCGCGCGACAAGCTGTGCGGCGAGTTCCTCTCGCCCGAGTGTGTGCCGCTGCTCGACGCGCTGGGCGTTGGCCCGGCCCTGCGCGCCCTCGGCCCAGAGCTGATTACCACGGCCGCCATCACCGGCCCACGCGGCGCGGCCTGGGAGACGCGCCTGCCCGCGCCGGCCTGGGGCCTCACCCGCCGCGCGCTCGATGCGGCGCTGGTGGCGCAGGCCCAAAGCGCCGGGGTGGAGGTGTGGACCAACACTACCGTCACGGCCATTAGCGGCACTTTGGAGACCGGCTTTCGCGTCAGCCTGCGCGGGCCGGCCGCCGCCGCCGTCCGGGCGCGCTTCGTGCTCGCCGCGCACGGCAAACGCGCCGCGCTCGACCGCGCCCTGCACCGCCGCTTTCTTGATCAGCCCCAGCCGTTCGTGGCCCTCAAGCGCCACTTTCGCGGGCCGCCGCTGCCCGGCCGGATTGAGCTGCACACCTTCCCCGGCGGCTACTGCGGCCTCTCCGCGCTGGAGCAGGCCGCCGGCCCTGGCGCGGCCAACGTGTGCTTTCTGGCGCACACCTCCGCCTGGCAGCCGGTGGCGGCCGGGCCAGAGTCGGCCGAGCACTTCATCGCGTGGATGCGCGCTCAAAGCCCGACGCTCGATGCCTGGCTGGCGCAGGCCACGCCGCTGAGTGACCGCTGGCTGAGCATCGCCCAGGTGCCGTTCGGCCCCAAGCCGCCGGTGGAGGCGGATGTGCTCATGGCCGGCGACGCGGCCGGGCTGATCGCGCCGCTGGCCGGCGACGGCATTGCCATGGCGCTGCGCGGCGGGCAACTGGCGGCGGCGCACCTGGCGGCCGGGCTGCGCGGGCAGCCGCCGCGCCAACTGCGCGCCGCCTATGCCCGCGCCTGGCAGCGCGAGTTTGGTTCACGGCTTAGGGTGGGGCGCTTCGTGCAGGCCGTGCTGCTGCGGCCGCGCTGGCTGGCGCTGGGGCTGCGGCTGCTGCACGTCGCGCCGGCGTTGGGTACGTATTTGGTGACGCACACGCGCGACCTGCGCCCGCTGGGCGCAGCCGCTGACATAGGGGTGGTAAAGGAGAAGGTATGACTGTCCCCAGGCTGTTAGCGCTGACCACGGCCGTGCCGGCGGCGCGCTATGCGCAAGCCGAGGTCTTTGAGTATCTATCCCCGCTGTTCGAGCGCACCCGCCACGCGCGCGCCATCTTCGCGCGGGCCGGGGTGGCGCACCGCCACATGGCGGCCGACCGCGACTTCTATCGGCAAGAGCAGCGCACGCAGGCCCGCAACGAGCGCTATATGGAATACGCCCTGCCACTGGGCGAGGAGGCCATCCGCGGCTGCCTGGCGCAGGCCGGGCGCGCCTTCGGGGACATCACCGATTTCTTTGTGGTCTCGTGCACCGGCTTCGACATCCCCGGCCTCGATCTGCGGCTGGCGGGCAAGCTGGGCCTGCGCACCGATCTGCGCCGCACCTGCGTGCTGGGCATGGGCTGCTACGGCGCGTTCCCGGCGCTGCAGCGCGCGCGCGAGGCGGTGAGCGCCGCGCCCGGCCGGCTGGCGTTGGTGCTGGCGGTGGAGCTATGCTCGCTGCACTTGCAGAGCGACGACTCGCTGGAGAACATGGTGGTCTCGGCGCTGTTTGCGGATGGCGCGGCCGCCGCGCTCATCGGCCTGGCGATTGACGATGAGCCGGGTCAAGCGCTGCAACCGCGCCTGCTCGACGCGGCCACGTTCAGTGACTACAGCACCTTCGACCACATGGCCTTTCATGTGACCGACCATGGCTTTCAGATGCGGCTGTCGAGCTACGTGCCTGACGTGCTGGCCGCCAATGTGGAGGCCTTCCTCGCGCCGCTGCTGACGCGCAACGGCCTCGACCGCGCCGCCATTCGCTTCTGGGGCATCCACCCCGGCGGCAGCAAAATCCTCGATTACCTGCAAGCCCAACTTAAGCTCACCGACGCCGACCTATCGTGCTCGCGCACGGTGCTGCGCGACTACGGCAATATGTCGTCGCCCACCATCCTGTTCGTCCTGGATGAGATTCAGCGCCACGGCCAACCGCAGCCCGGCGACTATGGCGTGCTGATGGCCTTTGGCCCTGGCCTAACGATGGAGAGCGCGCTGGTGCAGTGGTAGCCGCAGAGTACTGCGGGGCCGGGGAGTGGGCTGGTTACTCAGAAACTTATGTTCCGCCGATGGGCAGCTAAGCAAGCCAAGGTGAGACGCTTCGCGTCACCGGCGCAAAGGCAGCGGGAGATTATCCGGCCTGAGGCGGGTTCGGAATGACAATGGTTTTCCTTGTCATTCCG
>JAYUUW010000260.1:0-1816 GCA_043754665.1 Anaerolineales bacterium
GACCCTTGTTCTGGCAGTTGTGTTAATTGGGGCGGTGTGCCTTGTCACTGGGGCCATGAGCTTCCTCGGCATCGCCAACAACGCCAAATTTTCGCAGACCCAGGTATGGGAGGCCAGCTTCTCCGACTCTCAGAGCATGAAGATTCTCGACTTCACCGGCGACGGCCAGGATGAGCTGTTCCTGCAAAACACCAGCCAGATTGCGCTGTTCGACTCGGCCGGGCAGGAACTCTGGCAGGAGACCTTCTCCGGCTCCCTCCTCAGCACCACCCTGGGCGATGTGAACGGCGACGAGGTGGAAGACATCGTGGTTTACCACAGCGACGGCGTCACCGTCTATTTGGGCGATGGCAGCGAGTTGTGGTCGGTCGCGCCGGATGATCTGGGCGACCCCTACCGCTCGGCCGTGCTGCGCTTTGCGGGCGGCACCCAGGTGGTGGTGGGCGACGACTCCGGCCAGGTGGTGGCGCTCGACACCCGTGGGCGCGAAGTCTGGCGCGGCGCGACCTCCATCGTCGACTACATTCGCGGCCTGGATGACGCCCGCATTGACGGCGAGCCGTACGCCGCCGTGGCCAACCACAACGGGCTGGTCAAGCTATTTGACCAGGCTGGCAACGCCCTGTGGGAGTACGACCTGGGCAGCGACCTGCGCCGCCTGCGCGCCTATGACCTGGATGGCGACGGCAACAGCGAGATCCTCATCGGCGGCGATAGCAGCCGGCTGGTGCTGCTGGAAGCGCCCACCGGCGAGGAGCGGTTTGATAAGGGCCTGGGCCAAACCATCGTGGAGATTCGCGAGGCCGAGCTGAACGGCGACCCCAGCGCGCGCGAGTTTGTCGTGGGCGGCCGCGATGGCGGCGTGTGGGCCTTCACCGCCACCGGCACGCAGTTGTGGTCGGCCACGCTCTCGGAGCGGGTGAATGAGATTGTGGCGATTGATGTGGATGATGACGGCATTGACGAGGTAGCGGTGGGCGACGACGGCGGCGGGGTCACGCTGTTCACCGGCAGCGGCGCGCGTCAGTCGCTGGAAAGCTGGAACTCCGCCATCTTGCGCCTCGACTCCGGCCGGCTGACCGGCTCCGACCAGTTGGTGGTGGCCGACGCGAGCGCCGTGCACCTGCTCGACCTGAGCAAGCAGACCGCGCCCTTCTGGTACACGCCGCTGCTGGCCGGGCTGGTCATTGCGCTGGTGATCGCCTTCGCGGCCTGGTTCATCGCCACCATCCCGCCCAAGCCGGTGCTGCGCGTGGCAGCCGAGGATCAATCGGTGGAGGGCTTGCAGAGCCGCAACCGCATGCTGCACGAGAGCCTGGCCGATGTTGACCGGCTGCGCGGCACGGGCGAGATGCCGGCCGCCGCCTACCTGGCCCGCCTGCGCGAGCTGCGCGGCGAGCTAGCCGACACCCAGGCCGCCATGCTCAAAGCTGGGCAGCCCATTCAGCTTGAGACCTTCAAATGCCCTAACTGCGGCGGCGCGCTGCCCATCGGCCTGGACAAGTGCGACTACTGCGGCCAAACGGTGATTGCCTAGCGCCTACACGGCAAGCTTTGTAATCGGCCACTCCAGCGTCTCGATGCGCTGGATGAAGTGGACTAACGGCGGCTTGGCATCGGGCAGGGTTAGGCCGTGCGGCGCGGCCATGCTGTTGGCCGCAAACTCGGCCTCGGCCGGCTGCAGCGGCCACGGCGCGTGGTGGATCTCGCCGCGAAACACGCCGCCGTCCCGGGTCACGGTGTACAGGCAGTAGCGCTCGGTCAGCCAGCTTTCCAGCGTGCCCGGCTGTGAGGCATAGACCTCACCCACCGGCCG
>JAYUUW010000261.1:0-1930 GCA_043754665.1 Anaerolineales bacterium
CCGGCGGGTGAGGTCTTTGGCTTCTTGGGGCCAAACGGCGCCGGCAAGACCACCTCTATCAAGATGCTGCTGGGGCTGGTGGCGCCGACGGCCGGCAGCGGGCATCTGCTGGGCGTGCCGCTGGGCAACCGCGCGGCGCGGGCCAAGGCCGGCTTTCTGCCGGAGCACTTTCGCTTTCACGACTGGCTGACCGCCGAAGAATTTCTGAGGCTGCACGGCGAGCTGTACGGCATGGGCGCGCCGCAGATCAAAACGCGCATGGCCGACCTGCTGGAGCTGGTGAGCCTGACGCCGTTTCGCAAGAAGAACCTACGTACCTTCTCCAAGGGCATGCTCCAGCGCATTGGGCTGGCGCAGGCGCTGATGAACGAGCCGGCGCTGGTGTTCCTCGATGAGCCGACCTCCGGCCTCGACCCGGTGGGGCGGCGGCTGGTGCGCGACATCATCCGCGATCTGCGCGCCATGGGGACGACGGTGTTCCTCAACTCGCACTTGCTGAGCGAGGTGGAGATCACCTGCGACCGCGTGGCATTTATCAAACACGGCGAAGTCGTGCGGCTGAGCGACTTGAAGTCGCTGGTGGAGGGTGAGACGCGCGTGACGCTCAAGGCCGGCGGGCTGACCCCCGAGGTGCTGGCCGGGCTGGCCGAGCTGGGCCGCGATGTGCGGGCCGACGGCGCGCAGGTGACGCTGACCGTGAGCGGCGAGGCCGACCTGCCGGCCATTGCGCGCTACCTGGTGAGTAAAGGCAGCGATGTATACGCGCTGACGCCGACTCGCCTCTCACTCGAAGACCTATTTGTGCAGATCGTCGGCACCGACGGGGGGCTGTAGCCATGGCTGGACCAAGTGCCACGCTGACGATTACCCGCCTGACCTTCTTAGAAGCCGCCCGCCGCCGGATTGCGCTGGCCGCGTTCGTGCTCGGGCTGGCGTTCCTGGTGCTCTACGCCATTGCGTTCTATTTCATGGTGAACGAGACTGGGCTGCCCGGCCCGGAAGATGCGGCCGGCGCGCTGCTGCGCGGCCAGGTGTACAACTTCCTGAGCCTGATGGGGCTGTATGCCATCAACTTCCTCACGATTGCCATGGGTGCGCTGGTGGCGGCCGACACGCTGGCCGGCGAGATCGCCACCGGCACGGTGCAGGCACTGGTCACCAAGCCCATCGGCCGGGCGCAGATTGTGCTGGGCAAGTGGCTGGGCTTCGCGGTGCTGCTAGCGCTCTACCTGACGCTCATGGCCGGCGGGCTACTGACGATCGTATATGTGCTGTCAGGCTACACCCTGCCCAATGTGCTCGCCGGGCTGGGGCTGATCTACCTTGAGACGCTGGTCATCATGACGCTCACGCTGGCCGCCAGCAGCACGTTCTCAACGCTGGCGACGGGCGGCGTGGTGTTTGGGATGTGGGGGCTGGCCTTCATCGGCGGGTTTGTGGAGCAGGCCGGCGTTCTGCTGAGCAATCCCACGGTCGTCAATATCGGCATCATTTCTAGCCTCATCCTGCCAACGGAAGCGGTTTTCCGGCGCGGGGCCTATTTGATGACCTCGCCGGTGGCGCAGTCGCTGGGCGCGATTATGAACGGGCCCGTGTTTGTGCTCTCGGTGCCCAGCCCGCTGATGGTGGTGTACGCGCTGGCCTACCTGGCGGCGGTGCTGGCGCTGGCGGTGCGGCAGTTCAACCGGCGCGATTTGTAGTATAGTTTTGGCATGTTACCCGAGCGCCCCCACCAGGTGCTCGGCCTGATTGTCGAACAGGCCGGGCCCGAAACGCTGCTGTACCATGCCGCCGGGCAGGTCGACGGTGACGCCAGCCAGGGTGGCGCGATCCACGCCCTCAACCCCACCGCGCGCGTGATCTGGGACCTGTGTGACGGCGCGCACACCGTGGCCGAGATCGAAACGGCGCTGCGGGCCGCGTTTGAAGT
>JAYUUW010000262.1:0-3456 GCA_043754665.1 Anaerolineales bacterium
CGACGGCGTGGTCATGCTCATGTTCGTCTTCTTCAACCTCAACGCCCTGGCGCACCTCACCATGTCGTCGGGGTTTGCGGGCAGCATTCAAGCCCTCACTGTGTGGGGCACGGCGGCCTTCGCCGGGGCGCTGCTGGTCTTCCTGCTGGCGGCCATGTTCCCGCACCAATCGCTGGGGCTGTACCACCGGCTGGCGGCCCCGCGCCTGCCCGCCAAGCTGCGCGCCCGCGTCACCCCGCTGGTCGAGAACTTTTGGACCGGCCTGGCGGCGCTGCGCTCGCCGCGCAACATCCTCATGGTCTTCCTGACCTCGGTGGTCATCTGGCTGCTGGAGACCGGCAAATATTGGTTTGTGATGCACGCCTTCGACTTCACCGGCTACACCGGCGGCTTCTTCGGGCTGATGCTCATGAACGGCATCGTCAACCTGGCCACCACCATCCCCTCGGCCCCCGGCTACGTGGGCACGTTTGACACCCCCGGCATCGCCGTGCTCTCAGCCTACGGCGTCGACCCGGCCGTGGCCGCGGGCTATACGCTGGTGCTGCATGCCGCGCTGTGGCTGCCCATTACGCTGGTCGGCGCGTACTATATGACCCGCGCCGGCCTCAAGTGGGACACGGTGCAGGCGGAGTACAAGACTTTGGAAACGACGACCCCCGCTCCCGAAGGCCCGGCTGCCCGTGGATAGCAAGCCGGCCAGCACCGGCCAGCACCGGCCAGCGCCGCGTACGCGCGTCGCCGTCATCGGCGCGGGGCCGGCCGGGCTGGCCGCCGCCTACGACCTGGCGCGCGCCGGGCACGCCGTCACCATCTACGAAGGCGCGCCGCAGGTGGGCGGGCTGGCGGCCGGCTTCAAGGCCCCCCATTGGGACTGGTCGCTGGAGAAGTTCTATCACCACTGGTTCGGGTCGGATAAGGCCATCCTGGGCCTGATCGACGAACTGGGCTGGAGCGACCAGGTGCTGTTCCCGCGCCCGTACACCGTGGCCTACGTCAAAGGCAAGTTCGAGCCGCTGGACTCACCCCTCATGGCCCTGCGGTTCTTCCTGCGCAACTACCCGCTGACCGATATGGTCCGCTTCGGCATCGCCACGCTCTACCTGCGCCTGACGCCCTGGTGGCAGCCGCTGGAAAAGGTGACCGCCGCCGCCTGGACGCGCCAGTGGTACGGCCCGCGCCTGTACGAGGTGCTGTGGCGGCCCCTGTTGGTGGGCAAGTTCGGCGAGGCCAATTTGGAGGTCGTGAACATGGCCTGGCTGTGGGCGCGGCTGCACGCCCGCACCACACGGCTGGGCACGTTCACGGGGGGCTTTCAGGCTTTCATGGACAAGCTGGCCGAGGTGGTGCGCGGGCTGGGCGTGGACCTACGCCTGAACAGCGCGGTGACGGGGATTAAGCAGCAGCCGGGCGGGCAAGTGGCGCTGACCACGGCCGCCGGCGCCGAGAGCTACCACGCCGTGATCTCGACCTCGTCGCCGGCGCTGATGGCGCACCTGGCGCCCGACCTGCCGGCCGAGTACAGCGCGCAACTGAAGGCGCTCAAGTCGATGGGGGCGGTGGTGCTGGTGCTGGCGCTCAACCAGCAATTGACCAAGTTCTACTGGCACAGCATGCCCAAGGAAGCGGGCTTCCCGTTCCTGGCGCTGGTGGAGCACACCAACTACATGGACCGCCAGCACTACGGCGGCGACCACCTGATCTACGTGGGCGACTACCTCGAGCCCAGCCACGAGCACTTTAGCCTGAGCAAGGAAGAACTGCTGGAGCGCTTCTTGCCGGCCATTCAGCGCCTCAACCCGGCCTTCGACCGCAGTTGGGTCAAAGACAGTTGGCTGTGGAAGACGGCCTACGCCCAGCCGGTGCCGCCGCTGAACCACTCCCGCAACATTCCGGCGCTGCGCACGCCGGTGCCGGGCCTGTACTTCGCCTCCATGAGCCAGGTGTACCCCTGGGACCGCGGCACGAACTTCGCCGTGGAGATCGGCCGGAAAGTGGCCGCTATGGTGACGGAGGACATTGGCGGCTGATTGGCGAGCCAAAATTTTGAATACCGTCATATTAAAGGCGCACAGGAGTGCGCCTTTAATATTGGAGCGGGCGGTGGGCTTATTGAACATTGAATTCGGGATGATACGCTGACCGCGGCGCCGCTAGCAAAAATGGTTGTGTCTGGTTAATTGCTAAGAGATCATAACCCCTTACGGTTTCGCCGGGAGATGGCCGGCTGTCAGGAACGCTTCGGCCTCGCTCAGACGTGACTGAAAATCGTCGCTCATGTCAAAATAGGCGCAGCCATTCTGATCGGCTTCCTGCCTGACGAACTCACTCCACTTGGGGATGTCTTTAGCGAACTGGCTCCGCATCCCTAGCGGTAGACCGGAATAGCCGCGAGAACGCCCAGGGAAGCGATCGAACCGGTCAAGCGTCATTTTGGAACACCCCAGGAACACCGAGCGCAGCGGATATTGAGCGGAAAGGCGCAAGACCTGCTCTGGGAGAAAGTCAACCCCCTCAATTACGTAGCTGTCTGCCAGGGAATTGACCCCCCAGACAAACCGTTCCAGGCACGGATAAAACCATTCGGCCGCAGCCGCGATCGCTTCAGGAGCGGCATTCCACTCAGCCTTTACCCCTTCAACATTCTTCGATATAAGCAAGGTCGTTAGCAGATCCGTTGAGACCCATCCGATGCCCAGATGAGCAGAGATTTGGTGAGCCAAGATGGTCTTACCGGTCCTGGGCGCCCCTCCAATGATATAGATCATATCCAGTAACTCCTCATGTAGGGTCGCCCTCCGGCCGGGGGGCAAGGCGGCGGCCGGTGAAGCGCATGGTCCAGCCGCCCATGCCGCCGGAGAACAGCACCAGCGCGGTGGAGGCGAACCACAGCCCCGGCGCGATGGGCAGCCCGGCCGGCACCGTGCGAATGAGCGTCAGCGACCACAGGCCGCTGAGCACCCCCACCAGCATGTGCGCGCTGCCGGCCAGCCGCGCGGCCAGCGCCCCCATCAACACCGGCGGCCCTGCCATGACAACGGCACTGAGCGCAGTGAGCGCCATGAGGGTCAGCAGGCTGCTCTCCGGCGTCAGGCCCGCCCACAGTTGCGGCAGCACCCACAGCCCCAGCCGCCAGGCCGCCCACCCGGCCGCATTGCCCAGCGCCATCGCTACGAGCGGCCGTAACCCCCACGTCCACAAATTGAACCACGGCACCAGCGGCGGCCGGCCACCCGAGGCCAGCACGGCCGAGTCTTCAGCGGCAGGTTGCGGACGACGCGCCATTAGCCAGCCTACCTTCACTAAAGCGGCATCATAGTTGATGTCTGCCGTCACCCACCCGCCGGCCTTCGCGCGGCCTCGCGTAGGGGCGTACTAATTGTTGCGTCCGGTAAAGTCGTACCGGGGCTAGCGCTGGTTGTCCGGTAAAGTCGTACCGGACTTATGATAGGCTCC
>JAYUUW010000263.1:0-7696 GCA_043754665.1 Anaerolineales bacterium
CGCAAAATCCCCCGCACAAACCGCGGGGGCAGGCTTGCGCCCCTACGCTAGGCTGCGCCGCGACACGCGGTTGGGAGACGGCATACGTCAATTGGGGAAATGCTCTAATCTTGTCTCGGGCGGTGGGCGTGACGTTCGATCGCGCCAGTCGCCAGTCGCTGCCTGCCCTGCCAGACCCTTTATCCCTTTAGACCCTTGCACTTCCCCTGCCTGCCAACTGCCGACTGCCCGCTGCGCGGGGCCGTGCTAGAATGACCTCCATGCGCCCGGTCGTCTTGGCCTCCTCCTCGCCCCGGCGGCGAGAACTGCTGGCGCTCGGCGGCGTGGCCTTCCGGGTGCAGGCCACCGCGACCCCGGAGGTGGCCGAGCCCGGCGAAGCCGCCGCCGCGCTGGCCCCGCGCCTTAGCCGGGCCAAAGCCCGCGCCGCCGCAGCCGACACGGAACCCAACGCCCTGGTCATCGGCGCCGACACCATTGTGGTGCTGACCGATGAGGCCGGGGAGACCATCCTGGGCAAGCCGCAGGACGCGGCCGACGCGGTGCGCATGCTGCGCCAACTGCGCGGGCGCACCCACCGCGTGCTCACCGCCGTCACCGTGGTCGACACCGCCACCGGCGCCGAAACCAACGACCTGATCACCGCGCGCGTACCCATGCGCGCCTACAGCGCCGCCGAAATCGACACCTACGTGGCCAGCGGCGACCCGCTCGACAAGGCCGGCGCCTATGCCATTCAATACCCGGCCTTTCAGCCGGTCGATCTGCCGCACTTTACCGATTGTTTCGCCGCCGTGATGGGGTTGCCCGTGTGCCGCGTGCTCGAGCGCCTGCGGGGCTTCGGCCTGCCCGCCGGCGACCTCGCGCCCGCGCCCTGCGAGCAGCCGGACCGAATGCCGTGCCCAATTGTGGACCGGCTGGAGACTGCGCGCCGCAGGTGACCCCCTTGCTCAAATCCTCTACTCGTAAACCCGCCGTCGCCGTGCGCTGGGCGCTGCTGCTCACCCTGGCGCTCAGCGCCTGCGGCGGCATCGACCTGCTGCCGGCCGCCACGCTCACGCCCGCGCCGACCGTGGCGCCCACCCTCACGCCGGTCACGCCCGACCCTGAAGGCACCGCCGCCACCTTCTTAGACGCCTGGCGGCAGGGCGACTACAGCGGCATGTACTCGCTGCTCTCGCCCCTCAGCCAGGATGCTATCAACCCGGCCGACTTCCAGGCGCGCTATGAGGCCGTTATGCGCACCGCCAGCATCACCGGCGTGAGCAACACGCTGCTGGCCGTGCTCAAGAACGGGGCCGCTGCCAGCGTGCTGTACGAGGTCAGCCTGAAGACCGCCGTGGTGGGCACCATCACCCGCAAGATCGAAATGCCGCTGGTCTACACCGGCGACCGCTGGGCTATCGCCTGGACCGACGGGCTGATTTTGCCCGAGCTGGCCGGCGGCAACACCCTGCACCTGGATTACGCCGTGCCGGCCCGCGCCAACATCTACGACCGCAACGGCCTCGGGCTGGCGGTGCAGGGCGAGGCCGTGGCCGTCGGCGTGCAGAAGGACCAGATCACCGACGAAGCGGCCCTGGTGCTCGCGCTGAGCGAACTGCTGCGCCTCGCGCCCGACACCATCCAGGCCAAGTATGCCAACGCCCAGCCCGATTGGTACGTGCCCATCGGCGTGGCCTCGGCCGAGGATGTGCAGGCCCGGCTGGCCACGCTCAACAGCCTGGGCGGCATTATTCTCACGCGCTACACCACCCGCTACTACCCCTATGGCGGCGTGGCCCCGCAGGTGCTGGGCTACCTCAGCGCCATCCCGCCCGAGCAGTTGGCCGACTACCAGGCGCGCGGCTACACCGGCGACGAGCGCGTGGGCCTGGCCGGGCTGGAGGCCTGGGGCGAGCCGTATTTGGCCGGGCAGCGCGGCGGCGTGCTCTACGCCGTGACCCCCAGCGGCGAGATCGCGGCCAGCCTGGCCGAAAGCACCGCCCAGCCCAGCCAGGCCATCTACACCACCCTCGACCGCACCCTGCAGCAAGAAGCGCAGGCCGTGCTCGGCAACTTCCGCGGCTCCATCATTATTATGGACCCCGCCACCGGCGAGGTGTTGGCCATGGCCAGCAACCCCGGCTACGACCCCAATTTGTTCGACCCCACCAACCGCAACAGCGCCGACCTGGAGGCCGTGCTGGCCAACCCCGGCCGCCCGCTGCTCAACCGCGCCACGCAGGGCGTCTACCCGCCCGGCTCGGTGTTTAAGATCCCGATGCTGGCGGCGGCGCTGATGTCGGGCCTGTATACCCGCGAGAGCACCTACACCTGCACCGGCGTGTGGGATACGCTGGGGCCGGACGCCATTAAGTACGACTGGACCGTGACCTACGGCGCGGCCCCGCACGGCAGCATCAACCTGGTCGAGGCGCTGGCCTATTCGTGCGACCCGTACTTTTACAACATTGCCTACGACCTGTTCGGCTACAACCCGGAGTACATGACCGAGGTGGCCAAGGCCTTTGGGCTGGGCCACGCCACCGGCCTGGGGCAGGTGGCCGAAGCCGACGGCCTGATGCCCGACCCGGCCTGGAAGCTCGCCACCTACGGCGAGCAGTGGACCCCCGGCGACAGCGTCAACATGGGCATCGGCCAGGGCTATGTGCAGGTCACGCCGCTGCAAATCGCGCAGATGCTGGGGGCCGTGGCCAACGGCGGCACCCTGCTGCGCCCGCAGATCGTCCATCACATTGCGCCGCCGGGCGGGCAGCCGCTGACGCCGTTCGCGCCGATTGTGGCCGGGGCGCTGCCGGTCACCGCCGAGCAGTTAGCCATTATTCAGGAGGGGTTGGATGGGGTCATCAACCTGCCCAAGGGCACGGCCCACGGCGTCTTCCCCACGTTTGAAATCCCGGTGCTGGGCAAGACCGGCACCGCCGAAGACCCGGCCGTGGGCAACCCGCACGCCTGGTTCGCCGGCTACACCCAGGCCTTCCGGCCCGACAAGCCCGATATCGTGATGGTGGTGATGGTGGAGAACGTGGGCGAGGGCAGCGAGTACGCCGCGCCGCTGTTCAAGCGCATGGCCGAAATCTACTTCCTGGGCCGGGCCTACAGCCTGCTGCCGTGGGAGGTGGAGTTCACCGGCGACCCGACCCCCACCCCCGGCCCATGATGCCGGATACGGGGCCGGATACGGGCGCTGAAACCGAGCCAGAGCCAGGGACTGAGCGCGTGCCCGGGCTGGTCACCAAGGCCCAAAGCGGCTTCTTCCGCGTGCACACCGCCCAGGGCGACTTTGTGTGCCACCTGCGCGGCCGGCTCAAGCAGCGCCGCCAGTCGAGCGCGCTGGCCGCCGTGGGCGACCACGTGGAAATTTCGCTCCAGGCCGACGGTAAAGGCATGATCGAGACCGTGGCCCCGCGCACCCGCGTGCTCTCGCGCCGCGCGCCGGGGGGCTACGGCCGGGGCGGCGTGCGGGCCGACAGCGGGGCCGAGCAGGTGCTGGTAGCCAACCCCGACCAGGTGGTCTATGTGTTCGCCTGCGCCCAGCCCGCCCCGCGCCTGCGCATGCTCGACCGCTTCCTGGTCGTGGCGGAGGTCAACCACCTGCCGGCCGTCATCGCCGCCAACAAGGCCGATTTGGTCGCGCCGGAGCAGGCCGAAGCCCTGTTTGGCATTTATGACCGGCTGGGCTACCCGGTGCTGTACACCTCGGCGGCCGGCGGGCAGGGGCTTGAGGCGCTGCGGGCCACGCTGCGCGGCAAAGTCTCGGTGCTGGCCGGGCCGTCGGGCGTGGGCAAGAGCAGCCTGCTCAACGCGCTCCAGCCAGGGCTGGGGCTGCTGGCTAAGGCCGTCTCGCAGGCCACGTTTAAGGGGCGGCACACCACCGTGTACCCCGAACTGCTGCCGCTGGCCGAGGGCGGCTACGTGGCCGATACCCCCGGCATCCGTGCGCTGGGCCTGTGGGACGTGGAGCCGGAGGAGTTGGACGGCTATTTTGTGGAAATCAAGCCCTACGTGGATCAGTGCGAGTTCAATGACTGCCTGCACATCACCGAACCAGGCTGCGCGGTGCGGCAGGCGGTGGCCGAGGGAGCCATTACTAGCTCACGTTACGAAAGTTATGTCAAGCTGCGGCAGGGGGACGATGATTAAGACGGCGTCGGCCAGGAGAATTAGGGCTAGATGACCGACAACGGCTGGTTAAAAGTTGACCATAACTGCAAGATCGGTGCCATAACCCAACAAATCCCAGATTTTATCCCAATTGGTACTTGCGCATGACCCATCGCTCCTATATAATATCGGCTAGGTTAGAATCTTATTAGAGCATTCAGGCTCGGAAGACATAAGGGCTTGGCCGTGAAACGCTTCATTCTCCCCATCAGCCTGCTGGGCGCGCTCGCGCTGGCGTTGATCATTGTGCGGCCGGCCCCGGCCCAGCAGATCACCCCGCCCCAATACTTCCCTGAAACCGGCCACACCGTCCGGGCGCCCTTCATCGACTACTACCTGCGCAACGACGGCGTCAAGCAGTACGGCTTCCCCTACACCGACGACTATGTCGACCCGGCCACGGGCATGCTGATCCAGTATTTTGAAAAAGTCCGGCTGGAATGGCACCCCGGCAACCCGGAGCCTTACAAGGTGCAGCTCGGCCTGCTGGCGGCCGATATGGGCAAGACCCAGCCGCCCATGCCGATCAGCGCGATGCCGGCGGCCAACGACCCCAACTGCCTGAACTTCTGGGAAACCGGCCACACCGTGTGCATGGGCTTCCGCCAGTTCTGGCTGGATAACGGCGGCCTCGACCGCTTCGGTTACCCGATCACCGATTGGACTTCGGAAAACGGCTTCACGGTGCAGTACTTCCAGCGCGCCCGCTTGGAATATCACCCCGAGCGGCCGGCCGGCCAGCGGGTGGTGGTGGCGCCGCTCGGCAAGATCTTCTATCAGTGGGCCCGGCTCGACCCGCGCCGCGTGGAGCCCAACAACCTCACCGCCGGCATCGACCCGCAGCAGCCGCCCACGGCCATCCTGGCGCGGGGCTCGGTCTTCCTGGCCTCCGCCGCCGCGGGCGAGACCCAGGTGGCGTTCGTCAATGTCAATAACCAGCTCAACGCGCCGTTGGGCGGGGCGGCGGTCACCCTGGTGGTGCACTACCCCGACCACGACGAGAGCTTCCAACTGCCGCCCACCAGCGCCAGCGGCGTCACCTTCCAGACGTTCATCGTGCCGCCGACGAAGGCCGGCGCCGTGGTGTCGATGGAGTTCATCATCACCCACTCCGGCCTGTTCGGCGAGACGCGCACGAGTTACATGATCTGGTACTAGGCCGACAGCGCGACGCCTTTTAGGGCACTGCGTGATTTGGTACTAGAGCAGCGTCCTGACTGAATTACGCTGGTTGGTTGATAGCGAGCGCTCGGGCGTTTATTAAAACGCCCCTACGCCAGGCTGCGATGATGCACACCGTTGGGTGATGGCATACGTGAAATAGGAAACCGCTCGATACGGCCGCCCCATTTGAACTTTAGCCCCCACCCGCCGATTTCGGCGCGGGCGGGGGCTTTTTTTGCCTGAGGCCCGCGCACGTTAATGTACCTTGAGTGTCGCAGATGACCCCTGGCCCGCTGGTATAATCCCAACCATGCTGTCCTCTTTCCCGCGCCGCCTGCTGCGCTCACCGCTGCTGTATGTCGTCATCGGCATTGGCGTGCTGGTGCTGATTTTCGGTCTGCTGGCGGCCAACTGGCTCTATAACCACGACGACCGGGTGCGCTTCCGCGTGCAGACCTACTGGTCCAGCTTCAGCGAGTGGATCGACCCGCAGCCGGAGTTCGCGCCGACCGCCGCCGTGCAGGCCGCGCTGGTGACCAGCGCGCCCAGCGCCACGCCCACCCCCAGCGCCGCGCCGAGCGCGACTAACACGCCGCTGCCCGGCCCCACGGCCACGCTCGCGGCCAGCGCCACGCCCACCATCACCCCCACGCCGCTGCCGGGGCAGATATTGCTGACCGGCTTCGCGCATGAGTTCCAGCGCTTCAACAACTGCGGCCCCACCTCGCTCAAGATCGACCTGAGCTATTGGGGCTGGGCCGGCACCCAAAAAGAGGCCGCCGACGTGGTGAAGCCTAACCCCGACGACAAGAACGTCTCGCCGCGCGAGCTGTACGAGTACGCCCTGACTCAAGGCTTTGACGCCTATATCCGCGTCAACGGCGACCTGGAGACCATTAAGCGCTTCGTGGCGGCCGGCTACCCGGTGATCTTGGAAAAAGGCTTCACTTGCGTCAAGGGCGAAAGCTGCACCGGCTGGTTCGGGCACTACTCAGTCGTGGCCGGCTTCGACGACACCGAGCAGGTGCTGATCCTGCAAGACTCGTATCGCGGCCCAAACATCAAGATGTCGTACGCCGACGTGGTGCTGAACTGGCGCGCCTTCAACTATTTGTATCTGGTCTTCTTTCCGCAGGGGGCCGAGTACGACGCGGCGGTGCAGGCCATGCTAGGCCCGGCCGTGGTCGATGTGACCGCCAATTACAACGCCGCGCTGGAGCGCGCCCTGCAAGAGGCGCAGGAGAGCACCGGCGAGCCGGCCGCCTTCGCCTGGTACAACGTGGGCACCAACCGCGTGAGCCTGCAAGACTACGCCGGGGCGGCCTCCGCCTTCGACGAGGCCCGCGCCATTGGGCTGCCCTACCGCATGTTGTGGTACCAGTTCGGCCCCTACATGTCGTATTACTACGTCGGCCGCTACCAAGATGTGGTCGACCTGGCGACCTTCGCCATCGACAGCGTGACCACCGTGCCGGGGCTGGAAGAGGCCTACTACTGGCGGGCGCTGGCCGAGCTGGGCTTGGGCCAGACGGCCGAGGCCGAGGCCGACCTGCGCACCGCGCTGGACCGCCACCCCGGCTATAAAGCCGCCATTGACGCCCTGGCGCAAATGGGCCTGACGCCGTAATTAGCCCCGAGTGAACCGCCTCTCCGGTCGCGCGCGCTCGGCAACCCGCTGGCCCCGCCGGCCGGCCGGTTGGCTGGTCATCACCCTGCTGGCGCTGAGCGCCTTGGCCTGCGGCACGCTGCTGAAGCCCGACCGCTCGGCCGAGGGCACGGCGCTGGCCGTGACGCTCGACGCGCTGGCGACATACATCGCCGCCTACACCCCCACACCGTTCGGCACGCCGCCGCCGCCCGCCACCCCGGCCGAGGTCTTTCCCACCGACGTGCTGAACATCACCGCGCTGCCGCCCGACACGCCGACCCCTGACGCCAACGCGACGCCGCTTCCAACCAATGCACCGCCGCCGACCAACCCGCCGGGCTTCTATGCCGCGCAGGGCGGCGACACGCTGCGCGGGCTGGCGCTGCGCCTGCGGCTGGACCCGGCCGAGGTACTGCTGGCCAACCCCGGCCTGCCGCTGACGCAGACGCTGGCCCCCGGCACCTGGCTGACGCTGCCGCCCGCCGCCTACGTGAGCGGCTTTGGCACCACGCTGCTGCCCGACAGCGAGGTAGTCTACTCGCCGGGCGGGGCCGCGTTTGATGTGCGCAGCTTTGTGCTGGCCCACCCCGGCTACCTGGCGACCTACACCGAAATTATCACCGACACCGCGCCGCCCCGGCCGGGCTGGCAGATCGTGGCCGAGGCCGCCCAGCGCTACGCGATCAACCCGCGCCTGCTGCTGGCGCTGCTGGAGCAGCA
>JAYUUW010000264.1:0-6848 GCA_043754665.1 Anaerolineales bacterium
TTAGCAGCCTTCCCTGCCTCTTCCCACTTCTGGGCGCACTTCAGTTTAGGCCATGACGCACTAAGTCGAGTCATCGCCAGCGGCTGCGGTGCAAAAGGCAAATGGTCTAATTCGCACGAGGGAGCGGGGTGGCAGGCCATTCGGGGTGGGGGCCCACGAGTACGTGGGAGGCGACTGGAACAGATGAGATTGGCCCCTCGCGCTGCGTCCCCCGCCAACCATCAGTGCTCCTCTCACCCAATTCGTGCAATTAGTGAAATTCGTGGCCAAAGGTTTTAGCTTTTCGCCAGTGCCAAAGCACACGCCGCCGCGCGCCACACGTCAGTTTGACAAACGCCCCGTGCGCATGCTACAGTCTAAAATCTTCAACCGAATAGCCAGCGGAGGACTCAGACCTAATGAACGAATATGGCACGGAGTTTATTCGCAACGTGGCACTGGTCGGACACAGTGGCGCGGGAAAGACCTCGTTGTCTGAAGCGTTTTTGTACAACACCGGCGTCACCTCCCGGCTGGGGCGTGTGGAAGACGGCACGGCCCTGGCCGATTTCGAGGATGAAGAGCACCGCCGCCGGATCTCCATTTCCACAGCTGTTATCCCCATTGAGTACCAACAACACAAACTAAATTTCCTCGATACGCCCGGCTTTACCGACTTTGTGGGCGAAGTCAAATCGGCCCTGCGCGTGGCCGACGCCGCCATTGTGGTGGTCGATGCCGTCTCCGGCGTCGAGGTCGGCACTGAACTGGTGTGGCAGTACCTCGACGAGCGCCAATTGCCGCGCTTTGTCGTCATCAACAAGATGGACCGCGAGAACGCCAACTTCGCCGCCACGCTCGAAAGCGTGCAGCGCACCTTCAAATCCAAACTCATTCCGGTGCAATTGCCGTGGGGCGAACAGCACAACTTCAAGGGCGTCATCGGCGTGCTGTCGATGAAGGGCCGGCCCGGCAAGGGCGACACCCACGTCGACATCCCGGCCGAGTACGCCGCCGCCGCCGCCGCCGCGCGGGTGAACCTGGTGGAAGCGGCGGCCGAGGGCGAAGACGCCCTGCTCGAAAAGTACCTGAGCGGCGAAGAACTCACGGCCGAGGAAGTCATTCGCGGCTTTCACAAGGCCGTGCTGGCCGGTACCTTTGTGCCGGTGTTTGTGGCCTCGGCCCTCACCGATACCGGCATCAACCCCATCCTCGACGGCATTGTGCGCTACTTCCCGGCCCCGACCGAGGAGCCGCCGGTGCGCGCCCACGGCAAAGACGGCGACGAAGACGTGCCGATCTCCGACAGCGGCCCGCTGCTGGCCTATGTGTGGAAGACCACCGTGGACCCGTTCGTGGGCAAGCTGACCTACGTGCGCGTGCTGGCCGGCGTGCTGGCCTCCGATGCGCGCGTGTGGAACCACAACCGCAACGGCGAGGAGCGCACCGGCACCGTGCACATGGCGCGCGGCAAAGAGCAAATTAGCGTGAAGCAGCTGCACGCCGGCGACATCGGCACGCTGACCAAACTCAACCTGACCGGCACCGGCGACACGCTGGGCGACCGCACCCACCCGCTGCTGATCGACCCGCCCACGTTCCCGGCCGCGCTGTACACCGTGGCGGTCTTCCCGCGCACCCAGGCCGACTCGACTAAGATGGGCACGGCGCTCACCAAGTTGAGCGAAGAAGACCCCACCCTGCACTGGCGGCAGGAGCACTCGACCAAGCAGACCATTGTGGAAGGCATGGGCGACCAGCATATCGATGTGGCCATCCGGCGGGCCGAGAGTAAGTTCGGTGTCAACCTGACGGTGGAGCTGCCCAAAGTGCCTTACCGCGAGAGCATCACCCGCAAGGGCGAGGCCATGCACCGCCACAAGAAGCAGACCGGCGGCGCGGGCCAGTTCGGAGAAGTGACCCTGCGCTTGGAGCCGTCGGGCGACGGCACCTATGCCTTTGGCGACGGTCTGGTGGGCATGAGCCTCTCGCGCAGCTACCTGCCGGCCATCGAGAAAGGCGTGAAGAGCGTGCTGGAGCAGGGCGTGGTGGCCGGTTACCCGGTGGTGGGCGTCAACGTCTTCGTCACCGACGGCAAAGAGCACCCGGTTGACTCCAAGCCGATTGCCTTTGAGGTTGCCGGGCGCGAAGCCTTCAAGAAGGCCTTTGAGGCGTCGAACCCGGTGTTGCTGGAGCCGGTGATGGCACTGCGGGTGATCGTGCCGGACCACAACATGGGCGATGTGCTGGGTGACCTGAACACCCGCCGCGCCCGCGTGCAGGGCATGGAGCAGGACGGCGGGCGGAGCACCATCACCGGCGAGGTGCCCATGGCCGAAGTCCAGCGCTACGCCACTGAACTGCGCTCCATCACCGGCGGGCGCGGCCTGTACGCGCTGGAGTTCCTGCGCTACGAGGTGGTGCCCACCCACCTGGCGGCCGCCATCATGGCCGCCCACCGCAAAGAGCTAAAGGGCGAAGACGCCGACGCGTAGCGGCTATTCTGGCGCTGTCGCCGCAATCAAAAAGGCCCTGGGCATGCGCTCAGGGCCTTTTGCTATGCGGAGTGTGATTGGGTGTGCCTAGCTCTTGCGGGCGCGGCCCATGCGTTTGCCCCGGTACGGCCCCACCTTGAGCACATGCACCTGGCACAGGTCCGAATGGAAGATGCGGCTCTTCACGCGCGGGTCGAGCTCTTTGTCGGCGGCGGCGGTGGTCAGCACCGTGGGCAACTGCGCATCGAAGCGGTAGTTGAACACCTGAAAGAACTTCTCGCGGAAGTAGCCGGCTGTGCCGATCAGGCTGCTGATGTCGTCGAGCACCACGAAGTCGGTGGTCTTCACCTGCTGCACCAGCTTCACGTTGCGCGCGTCGCTGTCGCGGTCGCTGGTGGTGCGGAACAGGTCGCTCAGGTCTTGGTAGGTGATGAAGATGACTGGCCGGCCGCTCTCGGTGCGCTGGTTGGCAATGGCGGCGGCCAGGTGGGTCTTGCCGGAGCCGTAATCGCCGGTGAGCACGAACCAGCCCTGCGGGTCGGCGGCGTACTCGCGCGCCGCCTGGATGGCCTTGTGGAACATCTGGCGTGCATCGCCCACCAGGTCGTTGCGGCTGTCGAAGTTCTCAAACGTTTGGTGCGTGTGCACGGACAGCGATGAGATGTCGGAGGTCAGATTGATGTGCCCGGCCCGGAAGTCGGGGGCGCGCATATACAGGTTGCCCACCATCTCGGTGTCGGCCAGGCGGCTGGCCACGCGCGGCTCAATATCCTTAATCTCGCGGTTAGTGGTGATGACGGTCGGCAGCTTGGCGTTGTAGCGGTAGTTGAGGATCTGGTACAGCTTTTCGATCGCCCAGGCGGTGGGGCTTTCAGTGCCCAGGTCGTCCAGAATGAGAATCGGCGCGTTGCAGATTTCGGCAAAGCGGTCGGCGTAGCTGTCATCGGCGCCGGGCGCAAAGCCCGCCCGCAGCCGGTCGAGCAGGTCGGGCGTGTTGAGGAACAGCACCGCCCGCCCGGCCGTTATGCAGTGGTTGGCAATCGCGGCGGCCAGGTGGGTCTTGCCGCAGCCATAGGTGCCGCCCAGCAGCAGCCAGTTCTCAGGGTGCTCGGCAAAGGCCTTGCTGCGGTCAAAGGCGCGGCGCACGGTGGCGCGCACTGCCGGGTCAGGGCTGATGCCCTCGGTCAGGAAGTTGTCGAAGGTCTTGGCGGCCAGCGTTTCAATGTGGCTGTCGCGGCGCAGTTGGTCGGCGTGCTCGGCCGCCATGTGCTCAAGCTGGCACACGCAGGGCACCAGCTTGCCAAAATTGGCATGGCCCGGCGGCACGTCCTCACGCAGGTAGCCCAGGCCGTGGCAGTAGGGGCAATCGGGGTCGCCCGAGCCGTCGGTGTAGCGCAGCGGCTCGGGCACCAGCGGGCCGGGGTCAATCCCGGCCGGCACTTCAATCGGCATCGTTTGCAGCCGCGCGCCCATCAACGTCCGCGTCCGGCGTGTCTTCGACCGGCTGGTAGCGGAGGTAGCCGTCGTAGCGGCTGAGGTCGGGTTCGGCGTTGGCACTGGCTTCTTGGTCATGGGGGCCTTCTGTCCGCATCCGTTCCAGCACGGCCAGCACATATTTCAAGCGGCGCACGTTGTTCTTCACCGCCACCCGGATGGCTTCTTCGATCCAGGCGGCCGGGTAGCTTTCGGCCATGTCGCGCAGCTCTTCGCTGATCATGGGCGTCAGCGGGCCGATGTTTTGCTCATACAGCGTATAGGTGTTGGCCCGCACGTGGTTGAGGGTGACGATGTCGCCGTCAAAGCCGTCGGGCCGCCACTCGCCGCGGGTGAGCTTTTCGACCGCCTCGCGGCCCTTGGCGGTGTTCATAAAGTACAGGTGCCGCTCGGCCTGGGCGTCTTCGATCACCACGCGCAGCAGAGTGCCGCGCGCTTCGGCCCGCTCCAGCGCGTCATCCAGCGCTTCGGCCGCCTGGCGCGGCGAGGGCGAAAGGCCCTGCATCAGCAATTCGTCGTCGGCGAAGTCGCTGCGCAGCACGAAGCGGTATTGCCCGGCCTTCAGGCTCAGCCGCCAGAAGGCGTAGAGCGTCACCTTCAGCTCGCCGGCGTGGTCCACCAGCGGCAGCAATTCGGTAAAAAACGTCTCCGGCAGCGGCACGGTGCGCACCTTGCCGTCGGAAAAGCCTGCAAAACCTTTCATCGTCATGGCCCTAGTCTACCAGGGAGGCGAGTCTACGCAAGGGGCGGTTGGCGCGCTAAGGTCGGAAGTCGGAGGTCAGAAAGGCCGGCCAGCGGGCGGGCTAGGGGTAGGCGCTACACCTGCCGCAGATCGACGTGGCGGGTTTCGGCGTTCTCGAACTTGGTAAGCGCGCCCCGGAATACCAACTGCACATCGGCGGTGGGGCCGTTGCGGTGCTTGGCCACAATGATGGTGGCGATGTTGTTCTTGCCGCCCTCTTTCTCGTACATGTCGGGCCGGTCAATGAACATCACGATGTCAGAATCTTGCTCCAAAGATCCAGATTCCCTTAGATCGGAGAGCACCGGGCGCTTATCGGCGCGCTGCTCAATGGCGCGGGAAAGCTGCGCGCCGGCCAGCACCGGCACGTTCAACTCGCGTGCCAACTGCTTGAGCCCGCGCGAGATGCCCGAGACTTCCTGCACCCGGTTGTCATTGCGGCTCTCGCCCTGCATCAGTTGCAGGTAGTCCACAATCACCAGGTCCAGGCCGTATTCCTGGTCCAGGCGGCGGCACTTGGCGCGCAGTTGGTTGGGCGTGAGCGCGGGCGTGTCGTCGAGGAAAATTTGCGCGTCGCTGAGCACGTTGGCGGCCTGCACGAACAGCGGCCACTCGTGGTCGTGAATGTCGCCCAGGCGCAGGCGCTGCGAGTCGATGCCGGTCTCCTGCGAGATCAGGCGCTGCACCAACTGGTCGTTGCCCATTTCGAGCGAGAAGATGGCCACATGCTTCTTGTAGGTCAGCGCCGCGTTCTTGGCGATGTTGAGCATCAGGCCGGTGTTGTGCACGCACACATCGTTGGCCACGAAGTTGTGCGTGTTGGGGATTTCTAGATCGTAGACCTGCTGCTCGCCCACGTACTCAATCGCCACAATCCGGTCCCAGAACACATCGCTGGTCGCCAGGGCCTTCAGCGGTGCGTTGTCAAGTGCCTCGGCCAAGGCGCCCAAGCGGCCCCGTGACAACGTGCGCCGGTTGACGTGAATATTGGTCTTGACGCGGCCCACCTGAATGCCGGCGCGGTGTGCCAGGCTGGCCCAGGCCTCGCCGCCCCGCGCGGTCTGGAGCTGCGCCCATACTTCCATGGGGACGGTGTCAGTGTTGGTGTTGGTCAGGCGACCGCTGAGCTTGTCGAGAACGGCCTGGATTTGCGACTCCTTGCCGTAAATTCCAATATCGTTGGCAAAGGTCTGCAGCGAGACGGCGTCGTAAATCTGTAACTGCCAGGCCGGGCGGCGCGTGTCTTTGTATTTGACCTGTTTCTGGCGCAGGATACTGATGACGCCGAAACGCAGCAGCAAATGCTGCAACTGGCGCATCAGCCGCTCGCTAACGCTGGCATAGCCAATTTCGGGGCGGCTGGGGGAGGCCCACCCATCGGTCGCGAACAGGCGGTTCAAGAACAGCGCCAACTGCGGTTTGGGCAATTGGAAGACGCACTCCGGAATAAACTTGCCGTGGCTGTTCTTGCCCCAGACACCCAACTCGCGCAGCCAGTCAGACAGGGGATTGCGCACGCCGCGCCCTTTGCGGCCAGCGGCGTTCGAGACCATGAGCACGGGTGTGCGGTTACTAGCTGCGTGGTAGCTTGTGCGCACCCCGCCAAACTCACGGGCGGCCTGCTCAAAATCGGCCCGCAGCACCGGCTTGCCCACCGTAAACTCCGGTGAGCGATGCACCAGGCAGCCATCGCCCAGCAGGTAGGCTAGCAGGATGATTTGGCTGGACCGTAATTCGCGTTCACCGAACACGGGGATGCGCCGGGGCACGGCAATGCGGTCATCCACCTTCAGTTCCGCCAGGGGCTTCCACCCGGTGCCGGTCAGGAAGGGGTGCGCCGCCGTCGTGGTCACGCGCCGGCCCAGCGCGGTGGTCACGCGGTAGGTCGGGCGCAGGCCGTCATCCAGAAAGCCGCTCGGCTGGGTCCAGGTCAGGCGGTAATCGTCGGTCAGGGTCAGCAGGTTGGCGCCCTGCTGCTGGTAGATTTGCTCAATCGTTTGCAGCCGGCCATCGGCGGTCACAATCTCAGAGTCGGCCGCCAGGCACTTGCCGCTGCCCGGCCGGCCCGCAATGATGAGCAGGTCAGACTGCTGCAAGCCGCCCAGCAGCTTGTCGAGGTCGATGAAGCCGGTGGGCAC
>JAYUUW010000265.1:0-5584 GCA_043754665.1 Anaerolineales bacterium
CCAGGTTGAAGCGCCGCCCGCCGTAGGTGGGCATGAGGGCATCCACCACGGCCACCTGCGCGCCCAAATCGGCCAGGCGGCGGGCCAGCGTGCTGCCAATGAAACCCAGCCCGCCGGTAATGAGCACCGGCTGCCCGGCAAACGCGGCGGCGAGGTCGGTCACGCTGGCCCCGCAGGCGGCGGCGCGGGGCGCTGCACCACCAACTGCCACCACAGCCGCGCCAACTGCACCGCGGTGCGCGCCAGCCGCCGGACGTTGAAGAACTGGCTGCCGCCGTAGGCGCGGTGGTAGTGATGCACCGGCACCTCCGCCACCCGCGCGCCGGCCAGGTGAAAGCGCTTCACCAGTTCCAGCGCCAGCGTGCCGCTCGTGCTGGTCAGCGGGGCGCGGGCCAGCAGGCTGCGCCGAAACAGCCGAAAGTCGCAGTCGGTGTCGCGCAGCGGCAGGCCGAAGATTAGTTTAACCAAATGGTGGTACAGCCCGCCGATGATCAGCCGGTGCAGCGGGTCAGAGCGGGCGATCTTGTAGCCGTTCACCCAGTCCACGTCCGGGCCGGCGGCTTCGGCCAATTGCACAAGCTCGTGCGGGTCATACTGAGCATCGCCGTCGGTGTAAAAAATCCACTCTTTGCTGGCCTGCGCAAAGCCGGTGCGCAGGGCCGCGCCGTAGCCCCGGTTGTGGGGGTGGGTGATGACCCGCAGCGCCGGGAAGAGCGCCGCCAGGTCGGCCAGCACCTCGGCGGTGTAGTCGGCCGAGCCGTCGTTGACCACCAAAATTTCGTAATCGTCGGTGATGAGCGGCAGGGTGCGCAGCGCCACCAGCACCATGCTGGGGATGGTGCCGGCGTCGTTATAGGCGGGGAAGAGCGCGGTGACGCTGGCGAGCCGGGGCATTCGGCGGCCGGGGCCTAGTAGGCGTTCCGGTCGTCGATGACGCGCAGGAACGTGCGCAGCAGGATTTTGATATCCAGCCAGATCGACCAGTTCTCGATGTACCACAGGTCATACTTGGTGCGCTCGTAGATCGAGGTGTCGCCGCGCAGGCCGTTCACCTGGGCCCAGCCGGTCATGCCGGCCTTCTCGTGATGGCGGTCCATGTAGCGCGGCACCATCTTGCGGAACTGCTCCACAAAGGCCGGCTGCTCGGGGCGCGGGCCCACCAGACTCATCTCGCCCAGCAGCACGTTGATCAGGTTAGGCAGCTCGTCGAGCGAGAAGCGGCGCAGCAGGCCGCCCAGCCGCGTGCGGCGCGGGTCGTCCTTCACAGTCCAGCCGGGGCCGTCCGACTCCGAGTCGAGCCGCATGGAACGGAACTTGAACATGCGAAACGGCCGCGCATCCAGCCCCATGCGCTCTTGGGTGAAGAAGGCCGGGCCGCGCGAGTCGAGCTTGATGGCGATGGCCAGCAGCAGCAGGATGGGCGAGATCAGCACCAGGCCGACGGTGCTGCCCACCAAATCCATGCCGCGCTTGAAGGTCAGCTTCCAGCCGCGCAATGCCACATCGCGGATGCTCAGCAGCGGCAGACCGCCCAGGTCGTCAATGGTGACGCCCGCCGCCATGATCTCGAACAGCGTGGGGAAGACCTTGATGCTCACCCGCTCGCGGTGGGCCAGCGAAATCAGGTTCACCAGCGTCTCGTCGTCCGCGTCCGGCACGGCGATGATGACCTCGTCGATGGCGTACTCGTCAATCAGGCGCGGCAGGTCGTCGGTCACGCCCAGCACGGCGTAGCCCGCTACCTCCTGCGGGCCGTCGGCGCCGTTCACCAGACCCAGCAGGTGGTAGCCCAAGTAAGGCGAGCTTTGGATTTTTTGCAGCACCAACTGCGCCGCGTCGCCGGTGCCAATGACCACCACCCGGTCTTGCACCAGCCCTTGCGCTTGCAGCAGGCCGCGCAGGCGATGTAAGAACCAACGGCCCAAGATCACCAGCGCCGCGCCCAGCACCCAGGCGTAGGCGATCATGGCGCGCGGCAGGTTCACCTCGAACACGCTGTTCTTGAGCGTGAGCGAGGCCACCGCCACCGCCAGTAGCGTGCCAATGGTGACCCCGGCCATCACCGTGTAGAACTCATCGACCCGCGAGGTGGCGCGCACCAGGTGGTAGAGCCGCTGGAGGAAGAACACCAGCACGCACGCCACCACAAAGATGGTGACCACCGGCCCGTAGTCGAGCAGGCGCTGAATTTCGACCGCCTCTTGCGGCCAGTTGATCAGCAGGCGCAGGCGGTGGGCCAGCGCAAACGCCAGCGTGAGCGCGAGGCTGTCGCTGAGCAGCAGGAAAATGGAGAACAGGGTGCGGAAGCGGCGGGCATCCATGCGCGTGTGGGGCGGGGCTGGGCGCGGCGGCTAGGCCGCGGCCGAGGCGGGCGCGGCGGCGCGGCGGGTGAACCGCTCCCGCAGCCGCGTCCAATGGAGATTGGCGAGAATGCCGGCCACCACCAGCGCGCCCAGCCAGGCCGGGGTAGTGGCGGCGTAGTGCTTGCGGTAGAAATACAGCATGGCCTCGTGAAAGGCAATTTGGGCTTTGTGGCTCTGGCGGCTGGCGGCGCGCTTGATGTGCAGCACCGTCACGGCCGGGTTGTAGCGCACCTGCCAGCCGGCGCGGCGGATGGCCATGGCCCAGTCGAGGTCTTCGCCGTACATGAAGAAGTGCTCGTCCAGCAGGCCCGCCTGGCTGATGGCCTCGCGCCGCACCAGCATAAAGGCCCCCACCACCGCGCCGACCTCGGTTTCGATCTCCGGGCTCAGGTAGGTCAGGTTGTATTGGCCAAAGCGGCGGCTGCGCGGGAAGAGGCGGCTGAGGCCGAGCATGCGGTAGATGAAGGCGTCAAATTCCAGGCTGCGGCGGCAGGCCAAATCCAACTCGCCGCTGGGCAGCACCAGCTTCGGGCCGGCGGCGCCGCAGCGCGGGTGCGCGGCCATGTAAGCGGCCATGTCGGCGAAGGCAAAGGCCGGCACCACTGTGTCGGGGTTGAGCAGCAAGGCGAAGCGCGGGCCGTCGTCGCGGCCGGGGCCGAAGCCCAAGGCGCGCAGGCCCAGGTTGTTGCCGGCCGCGTAGCCCCCGTTCACGGGGCTTTCGAGCACATGCACCTGCGGGAATTCGGCCTGCACCATGGCGGCCGAGCCGTCGGTGGAGGCGTTGTCGACCACGCACACCGTAAACGTCACCGGCCCGTGCGCAGCAAACACCGAGCGCAGGCAGGCGCGCAGCAGGTCGCGCGTGTTCCAGTTGAGAATGACAACGCCCAGATCGACAGACACAGGGTTACCCGGGGAAGAGTTGGGCGAATTCTAACACAGGCACCGAATGGAACCAGCGGAAGGGTAATAGGTGGGGGGACTCAGGGGATGGCAAAAGCGGCCAAGGGACTCGGGGGGCGGGCAACATAAGGTAGCGGTGATGGCGCATGGTTGGTAGTATCGGGTGCATCCGGGATTATTGGTCGCCGCGCCGATTGCGACGCAGCTCTCACAGCCCGCGCAGGCGGGCTTCGCTTTATGTAGCCGCGAATTCATTCGCCGGGGTCAAAGTTGGCCAACATCGGCGGATACACCCGTAATAGCGCTCAGGCTGACTGCGTCGGCAGGTAGGGCATGGCCGGGCCGGGCACGCCCAGGCGCTCGGCCAGCGCGGCGTGCAGCGCAGTGCGGTCGTCCCAGGCGTACTCGGTCGCGCCGAACGCCATCGATTGCTCGTGGCCCTTGCCGCAGGCCAGCACCAGGTCGCCGGGCTGGGCCAGGCTCACCGCCAGGCGCAGGGCCGCGCCCCGGTCGGGCACGCGAAAGAAGGTCTGCCCCTCCACCCCGCCCTGCATCCGCGCCGCCCCCGCCATCATCTCCAGAATGTCGGCCAGCGCCTCGGTGCGCGGGTCTTCGGCGGTGAGGATGGTCAGATCGGCCAGTTCGGCGGCGGTGGCGGCCATTAGGCGGCGTTTCTCTACATCGCGCAGGCCGGCCGAGCCAAACACGGCGATCAAACGGCCCATAGGCGAAAGCTGCCGCGCCGTAATCAGCACCCGCCGCAGCGCGTTGGGCGTGTGCGCGAAATCCACAATGGCCGTGAAGGGCTGGCCCAGGTCGAGGCGCTCCATGCGGCCCGGCACGCCCGGCAGCGCCGCCACACCCTGCGCCGCCGCTTCGGGCGCCACGCCCAGCCCGCCCACGGCGGCGGCCACAGCGGCCAGCGTGTTGCTCACGTTGTACGACCCAACCAGCGTGCTCTGCACCGGCTGGGCCAAGCCACCCGGCCCGCGCACGGTGAATGTGGTGCCGGCCGGGGTGTAGCGCACGTCGTCGGCAAAATAATCGGCCGCCGCCGTCAGGCCATAAGCCAGACGCCGCACAGCCGGCGCGGGTTCCAGCAAGCCCGCCAGGTAAGCGTACGAGGCGTCGTCCGCGTTGAGGATGGCAGTCTTGGCCGCGCCCCGCGGCTTGGCGGGCGAGGCCAGCAGGCTGGTGAACAGGCGGCCCTTGGCCGCGCGGTAGTGCTCATAGGTCTTGTGAAAATCCAAATGCTCGTGGGTGATGTTGGTGATGACGGCCACATCGAACGCGCAGCCGGTGACGCGGTGCTGCGCCAGCCCGTGCGAGGTCACCTCCAGCACGGCGTGCGTCAGCCCAGCGGCGACCATGCGCGCCAGCAGCGCCTGGGTGGTGAGCGCGTCCGGTGTGGTGACGTGAAAGCCGGTGTCGAGACTCTCGTCGCCGATGACGGCGCTGACCGTGGAGACCAGCCCGGCCCGGTGCCCCGCCGCCAGCAGGATGCTGTGCAGCAGGCTGGCGGTCGTGGTCTTGCCGTCGGTGCCGGTGACGCCGGCCAGCACGAGCTTTTGCGACGGGAAGCCATGCCACGCCGCCGCCAGCCAGGCCAGCGCCTCGCGCGCGTCTGGCACGGTGATCACGCCCGGCGGCACCTGCTCCCCGGCTTCGGCCACCACCGCCGCCGCGCCCCGCGCCAGCGCATCGGCGATGAAGCGGCGGCCGTCGAAGTACTCACCCGGCACCGCGACGAATAGGCTGCCCGCCGTCACCTGGCGCGAGTCGGCGGTGAGGCCGGTGATCTCGGGGTCGGGAGTTCCCGGCGGAACCTGCACACTGGGCAGCGCGGCGAGCAATGCGGAGAGGCGCATAGTGCGCATTATAGCGGCAGGGGAGAAGAGCCGGGGACTCGGGGGCGGTAGCACCCGCCCCCAACGTCTCGCCCCCGCCCGAGACACGATTAGACGCTCCCCCACTCCCACGCTGCGTTGTGCGCTAAACCAACGTGCGGGTCACCGCACCCCGCCGCAGGTGGATTTGCAAGCCGTCTAATCTGCACCCGAGCGTCGGCGCGGTTGTTGCGCGTGGGAGGCGGCTTCAATGACACCACCCACCCCCAACGTCTCGCCCCCGCCCGAGACAAGATTAGACGCTCCCCACTCCCACGCTGCGTTGTGCGATAAACTAACGTTTGGGTCAGCGCACCACGCCGCAGGTGAATTTGCAATTCGTCTAATCTGCACCCGAGCGTCAGCGCGGTTGTTGCGCCTGGGAGGCGGCTTCAATGACACCTCCCACCCCCAACGTCTCGCCCCCGCCCG
>JAYUUW010000266.1:0-2743 GCA_043754665.1 Anaerolineales bacterium
CGGCGACATGACGGCGGGCGTGGCGGCGGCGGCCGGGGCGCCACCCTGGGGGGCTTGCGGCTGCTGGGCTTGGAGCGGCTGGGCATTCATGCCGCCCGCCAGCGCCTGGTTCATGATGTTGCCGATGCCGATGCCGGCGCCGATGCCGGCCGTGAGGCCCGCGCCGCCGGAGGGGTTCTTGGCGGCGTCGCGCATGGCGTCGGCGGCCTGCAACTGGGTGTAGGTCGCCATGTCGAGCATGCCCATGGCGCGCAACTCTTCGGCCGACTTCTCGGAGGGCTTAATGCTCTCAATGCCGAAGGTCTTGAGTGTAACGCCGATGGCCTTGAAGTCTTCCTGGGCCTTAGCGCGCACGCCGGCCTGAATTTCCTCGGTCAGGCCGATGATGTCGAGCACCGAGCGCCCGCCCTTGGTGCCCAGCTCGCCGAACATGTCGGCCAGCTTGGAGAGCAAGATGGTGCGGAAGCGGCCCTGGATCTCGCTCAGGCTGTAGACGCCCTGCGCGCCGACGAGTTGGGTGACGAACTGCTGCGGGTTGCTGACAAAGAACGAGTAGTTGCCGAAGGCTTGCAGCAGCGCCACGCCCAGACCCATGCCGGGGTTCTTGACGATGATCGGCTGCGGGGTGCCCCACTTGACGTCGGGGAACTCGCGCACGTTGACGAAATAGACCTCCGCCGGGAAGGGCGTGCGGCCGTCGAACAGCTTGCCGAGCAAGTTGGTCAGCAGCGGCACATTGGCGGTGGTGATGGTGGTGCGGCCGGGGGCAAAGGCATCGAGGGCGCGGCCGTCGCGCATGAAGATCGCCACCTGTCCTTCGCGGACGATGACCTGGGACCCAATGCGGAAGTCGCCGGGGCCGCTTTCGGGGAAGCGGTGCACCAGCTCGTTGCGCATGGCATCGGGATATTCAACGACATCAAAGACACGGGCCATGTGAGTTTCTCCTGTGTGGCGCGAGGCGCCCGCTACTTGGTGGCGAGCACTTCTTTGCGGCGCTCGTAGGTGGTGTTGGCTTCGCCAATGACGGATGACAAGTGCCGCAGCGCCGCCGGCAGGCCGTCGCCGCCGATAGAAGTCTCGACGTTATCGACCGCCGCCGCGACCTTGCTGACGTTTTCGAGCATGGCCAGGTCAAACTGGTAGAGCTTCATCAATTCCGGCTCATTGACCTTGATCGCGTCAAACAGGCCGGCGTAGCCGTGGGCGGCGGTCTTCACGGTGTCGATGAAGCGCTGCAGGCGCGTGGCGGCGTCCTGCAAATCGTCCACGTACTCAATGCCGCCGCTGGTGAGCAACTGCACCTGCAAGTCGGAGATGCGGGCCAACTGCTCGCTGTAGCGGTTGGCGATGTTGTCGCGCAGCATCTTGTCCGCTTCGCGGCGCTGTTCGCGGTCCAGGTAGCCGTTGAAGCCCGGGATCATGCCGGCAATCTTGCCGAACAGGCCCTGGGAGTCTTTAATCTTGTCGTAATAGTCAGTCATGCTGAGTTCTCCTTGGTCTGAGACCGGGAACGACGTTGACACTAATCCAGAAAGTATTCGGTGCCGCAGTAGGGGCACTTGACCACGCCTTTACCGACCAATTTTACCTCGCCGCCGCATTTCTTGCAGTTCGTCAGCTCGCGCAGCTTGGAGGCCTGGGCCGAGAACAGCACACCGTCGTCCCAATTGATATAACCACTGAACACGCCCAGGCCGACCAGGCGGTAGATCCAGTCTTTCAGCTCGGCGCGCGGGATTTGCAGTTCCACCGCGGCGTCGTTCATCGCCACCTCGCCGCGCGAGCTCACCATATCCAGCAGGCGGCGCTGCTTGGCGGCCATGTCGTCGGTCTTCGCCTCTTGGCCGCCACGTACGATCATAAATACGCCGATGGCGATTAAAGGTAGCGCGATAATGCCCGCGACTGCCATCCCCAGCACCATGGCGGCCGGGGTCAGGTCGCCCGCCATCATCGGCACCACGGTCACGGCCGCGCCGAGCAGGCAGACCACCACCGCCCCGCCGATGAGGACCATTCCGATCACGCGCCCATTGTTCATAGTCATCTGCCTCGCTGGCTGAGCGGCCTGCGCCGCCCAGCGTCATTAGCGGAAACCACGCCGGCCGCCGCCGCCGCCGCCGGAGGAGCGGAACCCGCCGCCCCCGCCCCGGCTGCCGCCCCCGCGACTGCCGCCGGAGAAGCTGCCGCCGCCCCGGCTGCCACCCCCGCCGCCGGAGAAGCTGCGCCCGCCGCCGCTGGTGTTGGAAGGCGGCGGGGTGCTGGTGAGCGTGCGCGAGGCCGAGTTGAGCATGGTGTTCAGGCCGTCGCTCATGCCCTGCAAGCCGCCGCTCAGGCCGTCGCTCATGCCTTGCAGCGAGGGCATTTCGACCCCGCCGCCGGGCGTGCCGATGCCGCCAGTGCTGCCAAGGCCACCGATGCCCGTGCCGGGCACGCCCACGCCGCCCATACCGGTGCGGCCCAAGTACGGCCGGCCCACCGGGTAGTACCAGCCCGGCATGGGCGTGGCCGGGATCTGGCGGAAGCGGTTGATCCAGCTTTTCTCCAGGCCAAAGGCGATGGCGAACGGCAGGTACTTCTCAAACTGGTCGGTCACCTGCTTGGGGTCGGCGTACTTCTCCAGGTTCATCAGGTAGGTCTTGAACGCCTTGCTGAGCGCCGCCGCCTCCGAGCCTTTGCGGGTCTTGGCCGGCATGTGCGGGGCCAAGATCATCATAGCCAGGCCGACCACGGCCGCCGC
>JAYUUW010000267.1:0-10721 GCA_043754665.1 Anaerolineales bacterium
GCCTCGGCCCTGCCGCTGGGGCTGGCCAACCTGCATGGCCGTTTTGGGTTTAACAGCACCGCTGCGCCGTTGGCGGCCCTGGTGCAACTGCCGCTGTGGGGTCACACCGCCAACACCAGCCCCAACCTGCTGGGCGCGCTGCTGGTCGGCGTATATGGCGCGGAACTGCTGGCCGCGCTGCGCCGGCCTGGCCCCCGCCTCACCCGGAGCACGCTGTTCCTGGCCCTCGGCGCGGTCCTGCCGTGGGCGGCGCTCCAGTTCATTTTTAGCACCATCGAATCACCCACCACCGACTGGCCCATCTTGGCGTTGACCCTGCTGGCGGTCGCCGCCGCCCTGCGCGCGATTGACGATCCCCCCAGCACGCCCGCCGCCATCGGGGCCACAGCGCTGATCGCGCTGTTCGCCCTGACCATTAAGCTGTCGGCCTTGCCGCTGCTGGGCTTGCCGGTCACGCTGGCGTTCTATGCCCTGCGGCATCAGCAACGCCTGCCGTGGCCGCCCCTGCTGGCGTTGGGCGGCGGCATCGGGCTGGGCCTGGTGCTGCCCTGGCTGGCGCGCGGCGTCGCGCTCAGCGGCTGCCTGGCTTACCCCGTGGCGGCCACTTGTTTTTCGTCATTGCCATGGGCGGTGCCGCTGGGGCAGGTCCAGGGCGAAGCGAATTGGGTCATATCGTGGGCGCGCATCCCCGAAGTGGGTCTAGATGCCACCTTGCACGGCTGGGGCTGGCTGCCCACCTGGCTCGCCGCGCTCGGCACCGACCCGACCTTCCTCATTTCCATGCTCTTGTTGATGGTGGGCGCGGGCATGTGGGCTGCCGGACGCAACGCCCCACGAGCAACGGCCGACGGCTGGGCGGCGCTGGTCATCGGCGCGCCGTTGCTCGCCGGGCTGACCTATTGGTTCTTCACCGCGCCGGATATCCGCTTCGTCGCGGGCAGCTTTTGGAGTGTCGGGCTGCTGGCTATCAGCCTGGCCTGTAACCGATGGGCCCGCGCCCCTCAGCGTGGGCGCGGGGCCAACCTCTTGCGCGTGGCCGGTCTGCAAGTGTGCGCGATGATCTTATTGGGCAGCGCCGCCCTGCTGGGCCTGCGCGGGCAAGCTTACCTGGCGGACGCGGGGCCGGCCGCCTACCTGCTGGCCTGGCCTGAGGTCAAGTCTGTTGACACCGTAACCCTGACGACACGGCATGGCGACGCTGTGCAGGTGCCAGCCGAGGGCAACCAATGCTGGCTCGCGCCCCTGCCCTGCACGCCCTACTTCAACGAAGGACTGGTCATCGAGCGCGATGCAGCCGGCATGGCGCGGCAGATGTTCATCGCGCCGCCGCCGTAGCTGACGCCGAGTTGCACGCTCGCGCGTTAACCCAAAAGACCACCCGGCTGGGTGGTCTTTGATTTATGGCTGCGCGAAGCCGCCTAACCCGGATACCAGATCACCCGGGGATCATCCGCCGCGCGCACGTAGCCCCAGGCCGCCTCAATCAGCCGGGGCAAGTCATACTCGGGCCGCCAGCCGAGGACGAACTTGGCCTTGGCATTGTCTAGCCAGGTGGAGTGGTAGGGCGTGGGCACCGCCACCGACGGCAGCCCCCGGCTGGCGGCCAGGTAGCGCGCCACCGCGCCGTAGTCGACCGGCTCATCCATGCAGATGTTGAAGGTCTCGCCCCGCGCGCCGGGGTGGTCGAGCGCTAACAAGATCGCGCCGGCCAGGTCATCGACATGCACAAAGTTGCGCTGCACCGGCCGGCCCTGGAGGTCAACCATCACCGGGATCGTCTGCGAGGCGACGTGCTCGGCCGCCCGGTCGACCCCCACCAAGTCGCGCCAGCGCGGACCGCCAAAGACATCTTCGCCGAAGGACAACTGGTACTTGAAGTCGTCCTTCTCCATGATCCACGGCGCGCGCAGGCAGCAGCCGTTGAGGCCATATTGCACCACATATTGCTCCAGCATCACCTCTTCGAGCACCTTTGACAGCGCATAGCACCCCGGATAGGCTGAATGGGCCTGCTGCTCGGTGACCGGTGCTGCGTGGGGGTAGACAAAATGCCCGACGGCCGCGTCGCCGCCGATTAAAACAAACTGCTGGAAGGTTGCGCTGGTGCGCGCCGCTTCTAGCAGCCAGAACAAGCCTTTGACCGCCACATCCATGATCTGCTCGGGCGTCTCTTTGCAGGTCGCCAGATGGATGACATGGGTCACCCCCTGCATGGCGGCCTCGACCGTGGCACGGTCGGCCATTGAGCCGTGCACCACCTCCAGCCGATCGTGCGGTGGCAGGCGGCGCTGATGGCACAAGGCCCGCACTGTGGCGGCGGCAAGGGCCGGCTCCATCAGCAGGCGCTGAAGGCACACCTGCCCAACCTTGCCCGTGGCGCCCGTGACCAGCAGCTTCATCGGGGCCGGCTAACTCTTGTTCTTGTTATAAACGTCGAAGTACACCGCGATCAACAGCACGAAGCCCTTAATGGCCTGCTGCCAGTCAATCCCAATCCCCAAGATCGACATGCCGTTGTTCATCACGCCGATGACAAACGCCCCGACCACTGCGCCGATGACCGTGCCAATGCCGCCACTGGCCGAGGCCCCGCCGATGAAACAGGCCGCAATTACGTCCAGCTCAAAGCCCGAGCCGGCGTTGGGCGTGGCGCTGTTCAACCGGGCCGTGATGATTAGGCCGGCCAGCGCCGCCAGGATGCCCATGTTGACGAACGTGCCGAACACCAGCCGGGGCGTGTTGACGCCGGACAGCCGCGCGGCCTTCTCGTTGCCGCCCAGGGCGTAAATCCGCCGGCCGATAACGGTCTGGCTCGTGACCAGCGCGTAGAAGGCAATCAGGATGAACAGCACAACGAGGACGTTGGGCAGACCCTTGTACGAAGCCATCAGATAGCACAGACCCATGACCGCTGCGGTGATGATGACGTTCTTGGCGATGAAGAAATAGAGCGGCGTGACTTCAAAGCCGTACTTCTGCTGGTTTCGTCTGGCCCGGACATCAATCACGACGAGGATAGCCGAGAGCAGCAGTCCGATCAGGATGGTGGTGAGGTGAAAACCCGGGACGTTAAAGAAATCCGGGATAAACCCGGAACTCAGTTTTTGGAACCCAACCGGAAACGGCCCGATGGACTCGCCTTGCAGCAGGACCAGGGTCAAGCCGCGAAAGATCAACATGCCGGCTAGCGTGACAATGAAGGCCGGGATTTTGATGAAGGCCACCCAAAATCCCTGCCAGGCGCCGATGACGGCCCCGATCACCAGGGTGATGGCCACGGTCAGGACCCAATTGAATTGATATTTCACCATCAGCACCGCGGCAATCGCGCCCACCACCGCCGCCACCGAACCGACCGACAGGTCAATCCAGCCGGCGACGATGATCAACAGCATGCCGAGCGCCATAGTGATGATGTAGCTGTTCTGCAGCACCAGATTGGTGATGTTCACCGGCTTGAGCAGGATGCCGTCGGTCTGCCACTGGAAGAACAGCATGATCACGATGAGCGCGATCAGCATGCCGTATTCGCGAACGTTGTTCTTGAACAGCGTGGACAGAGTCTTCATGGCGCCATCACCTCTTGAGTCATGATGTATTTCATTACCAGCTCTTGCGAGGCCTCGCGGGCGGGCACTTCGCCGACGATGCGGCCTTCGCGCATCACATATATCCGGTCACACGTCCCCAGAATTTCGGGCAGTTCGGAGGAGATGACGATGATGCCCTTGCCCTCGCGGGCGAGCTGATTGATGATGGTGTAAATTTCAAATTTCGCGCCGACATCGATGCCGCGTGTGGGCTCGTCCAAAATCAGGATGTCGGGATTGGCAAACAACCATTTGCTCAGCACGACCTTTTGCTGGTTGCCGCCGGACAGGTTGACCGCCAACTGCCGGATGCTGGAGCACTTGATGTTGAGCTTGTCGCGGTACTCGCTGGTGACCCGCATTTCTTGCGGCTCATTGATGACCACGCCATTCGAGATCGCGTCGAGATTGGCCAGGGTGATGTTGTTCTTGATTTCCTGGCCCAGAATCAGCCCATAGGCTTTGCGGTCTTCGGTGGCATAGGCAATGCCGTTGGCAATGGCCTTGTCGATGGTGCTAATATCAATTTCTTTCCCTCGGCGGAAGGCCTGGCCGCTAATGCGCGTGCCGTAGGCGTGGCCGAAGATGCTCATGGCCAGCTCGGTGCGGCCGGAGCCCATCAGCCCAGCCAGCCCCACCACCTCCCCCTGGCGCACCGTCAGATTGATATCGGTGCTGACTTTGCGGTCGGCGTGGAGCGGATGATAGACATTCCAATTCCGCAGCTCAAAAATCACCTCGCCGACCGCGGCGGTGCGCGGCGGGAAGCGATGGGTCAGGTCGCGCCCGACCATGCCGCGAATAATGCGGTCCTCGGTGATGACATCTTGATGGCAGTCCAGCGTTTCAATCGTGGCGCCGTCGCGCAGGATCGTGATTGAATCGGCCACTTTGGAGACTTCGCTGAGTTTGTGCGAGATCAAGATCGAGGAAATGCCGTGTGCCTTGAATTGCAGCAGGAGCTCCAGCAGTTTGGCGCTGTCGCTTTCACTGAGCGAGGCGGTCGGCTCATCCAAAATCAGCAGTTTGACCTTTTTGGCCAGCGCCTTGGCAATCTCGACCAACTGCTGTTTGCCCACGCCCATGTTGGTAATCAGCGTGTTGGGCGACTCATTCAGCCCCACGCGCGCCAGCAGTTCCTTGGTTTTGGAAATTGATGCGTTCCAATCGATGACGCCGTTCTTGGACTGCTCATTGCCCAGGAACAGGTTTTCGGTGATCGATAGGAACGGGATCAGCGCTAGTTCTTGATGAATAATGACCAGGCCAACGGCTTCGGACTGGGTGATGTCGTGGAAGCGGCAGAGTTGGCCTTCAAAAAAAATATCCCCGGTGTACGATCCGTAGGGATAGACCCCGCTCAACACCTTCATGAGGGTCGATTTGCCGGCCCCGTTTTCTCCCACTAACGCGTGAATCTCCCCCTGGCGCACGCTGAAACTCACATTATCCAGCGCTTTGACACCCGGAAAGACCTTGGTGATGTTGCGCATTTCCAAAATCACATCAGACATAGTGGGCTGGTCCTTGACTAGCGCCGTGCGCGCTGGTCCGTTGGCTGAAGACCGCATCGAAGCTTACAGCTTAAGACTTTCCACGATTATTGCAAACCCCGGGCCGGCCGCCAGGGCGGTACAAAATCCGGGTGTGGGCGGGTTTTTAGGCCCGCACACACCCGGATAACTGTCCGCCTTACTTGAGTTGGTCAGCGGTGATGTAGCCGCTATCAACCAGGACGGCTTGATAGTTGTTCACGTCCACGCTGATCGGGATCAGCAGGTACGAGGGCACGATCTTGACTTCGTTGTTGTAGGTCTTGGTGTCGTTGATCGGCACGGTGGTGCCCTTCAGGGCCGCATCGACCATGGCCGCCGTCTGCTTGGCCAGTTCGCGGGTGTCCTTGAAGACGGTGTAGCTCTGCTCCCCAGCGATGATCGACTTGACCGAGGCCACTTCGGCGTCTTGGCCGGTGACCACCGGGCAGGGCTGCTCGGGGGTGCAGTAGCCTACGCCCTTGAGGGACGAGAGGATGCCGATGCTCAGGCCGTCGTAGGGCGACAGCACCGCATCGACCCGCTTGTCGGTATAGTAGGCGCTCAGCAGATTGTCCATCCGCGACTGAGCGGTCGCTGCCAGCCAGCGCAGCGTGCCGACCTTGTCCATGCCCATTTGGCCGCTCTGGACCACCAGCTTGCCGCTGTCGATGTAGGGCTGCAGGATCGACATGGCGCCATCGTAGAAATAGAAGGCGTTGGTGTCGTCGGGCGACCCGCCGAACAGTTCGATATTGAACGGCCCGGCCTGATTCTCCAGGTCTAGCCCTTCGACGATCTGGGTGCCCTGAATGACGCCCACGCCGAAGTTATCGAACGTGGCGTAATAGTCAATGTTGGCAGTCTTGACGATCAGGCGATCGTAGGCGATCACGAGCACGCCGGCGTCATGCGCCTGCTGCAGCACGTCCGACAAAGTCGAGCCATCGACGGCCGCAATCACGAGGATGTCGGCGCCTTTGGTGACCATGTTCTCGATCTGGGCCAACTGGTTCGGGATATCGTTGTCGGCGAATTGCAGGTCGGTCTCATACCCGAGCGCTTCGAAGGCGGCCACCATGCTCTCGCCGTCGGAAATCCAACGGGTCGAGGTCTTGGTCGGCATGGAAATGCCCACCAACTTGGCTTCCGCGGCGGGGGTCGCCGCCGGGGCGCAGCCCACGGCGACGATGACGACCACGAGGGCCATCATGATGCGGGAATACAGTTTCACGATACGCATTGCTTCTTCTCCCTCACTAAGCCGGCCGGACCGATGGCTGGGCGGCGTTCACTGACAAAGGCGTAAGCCCAGATGGTCGGCCGTGCCGGTCATGCTGTGCGGCTTCGGCTCTTATCACGGCTAGGTCTGCGGTGGTGCCTAAGGTTTATCACTGCATGGACACCTCCTCCGAAGGTCATTGGGCCGCGCTGGTTACTCAGTCAACCCCGGGTTAACCCGTGGGTGCGCCGAGGATTACCGCTTCTGAGTGTAGGGCTGCTGTTGGGCCATCGTGGCGCCGGCTAGGCCCGCACTGGCCAATCCGCCGGCCGCTTCGGCTACCGGGGCACTGTTCGCATCGCCGGCCAATGGCGGAGACACCAGGCGCGGGCGGCAACGTGCAGGTAGCACAAATTCTTATTCACATTACTTGTTTACTTGGCACCTGTCAATCACCCGCAACCAGTGATGGGCGCTGCCGGCTGGCTTTTGGGGACGCGCCGCCGCCGTTCACGCCCGCCGCATCCAAGCCGCTATCCTAAGCGGATCGGCGGCGGCGGCCAAGTGACACTTGTCACTAGCGGCCCAGTCTACCTCGGCGTAGCCTAGCGTCCATTCTGCAATGCCCTCCTATTCGGCTAGCCTTGCTGAACACCCGCTTCACCAGGACGCCCCCGGGCGGCGCATACTCATTCCAAGCTGAGGATATTTGTCACTATCCGCTCTAGCCGGCAAGGCTTACCGTGAAGACGACCAGCCGCCTCCGGAGACTTGACCCATGACCCGTTCACGCCCGCTTCCCTATTTGCTGGCCGCGCTCATTCTGCTGGGCGGCGTGCTGGCGGGCTGCGTCGGCACGGCGGCCGAAAACCAGGCCGAGCTGGCCATGGCGCCCCTGCACACCATGCCCATGTCGATCCAACAGGCGCCCGTGGCTTATCAGCAAGCCTATCAATTTGCCATTGCCAACCCTGAGGCGCTGGCCGACGTGCCCTGCACGTGTGGCTGCGACCAGTTTGGGCACAAATCTAACTATAACTGTTACGTGGCCGGCACGAATGCCGACGGTACACTCGTCCTTGATTTTCACGCGCTGGGCTGCCAGATTTGTGTGGACATCACCCAGGACACCATGCGCCGCCTGCGGCAGGGGCACGGGTTCGCCGCCAGGCCCAGTTAGCTTCGCTCATCCGCGCCGGCCCGGTTCGAGGCGGGCGCCGTCATGGCACGCTGCACGCGAGCAGGAGACCAGCATGAAAATCGTTATTGACCGCACCCACTGTGATATGTGCCAGTCGTATTGCGACCGGCACTCGGCCAAACTGGTGCGCTTTCCGCTGGGCGAAGACCGGCCCTGCATTCAGTCGCTCGAGGATGACGGCCTCTTGACCCTGACCGTCATCGTGCGCGACGGCGCGCATGAAGCCACGCTGGTGCTCGACGATGAAGCGCAAGCCGCGGTCGCCATCGAAGGGTTGTCACCGTTTTTGCCCTGGTCGGGCAGCGCCTAGGTGTAGGCCGGCCTCGCCGTCGGATTATCCCATTACCGCTTCAGCGAGCGCCGCCGCGCGCCAGGAGAGCTGTGCATGAAAGAATTGGCTGAACACACGGCGGGGCGCAAAGAGCGCCTGCAAATCCCCCATGTGCCGGTGCCGGAGCGTAATCCGGCCGAACGGGTGCATGACTTTCAAGAGATCGTCCTCGGCTATGACGCCGCCAGCGCTATCCAAGAGGCCAGCCGCTGCTTGCAATGTCCGCAGCCGTCGACCTGTGTGGCCGCCTGCCCGCTCCACAACGACATCCCCGGCGCCCTGTGGCTGATAGCCCAGGGCGATTTTATTGGCGCGGCCAACCGCTACCGCCAGACCAGCAGCTTTTCAGATATTTGCGGGCGGGTGTGCCCCCAGGAGCGCCTGTGCGAAGGCGCTTGTGTGCTGGGCAAAGGCAAAGATGCCCCGGCGCTCGGCAAGCTGGAAATGTTTGTCGCCGATTATCAGCGCGCCCTGGGCGGCCTCGCGCTTGAGCGCATGTCCAATTCCGGCCAGGATGTGGCCGTGATTGGTTCCGGTCCGGCCGGCCTGGCCGCCGCCGAAGCCCTGGCCCGCCGCGGCCACTACGTCACTGTGTATGAGGCGGCGCCCTACCCCGGCGGGCTGCTGCTCTACGGCATCCCCAACTTCAAGCTGCCCAAGGAAATCATCGAGGCCAAGATCACCGGCCTCATGCAACTGGGCGTGAGGTTCGTCTGCAACACCCGCATCGGCCGCACGGTGACCGTCGACGATCTGTTCTTGGCTGACTTCAAGGCCGTTTTTCTGGCCATTGGCGCCAATGTGGATGCCAAGCTCAAGGCGCCCGGCGCCAACCTGGCCGGCGTGCACCTGTCGGGTGAATTCTTGCGGCACAGCCAGCCCGCCAAATACCAGGCGGCCGAGGGCCGGCCGCTGACGCCCACTGTCGGCCGGCGCGTCGCCGTCATCGGCGGCGGCGACACCGCCACCGATTGCCTGCGCACCGCCCTGCGCCTGGGCGCGGAAGAGGTCACGTGCTACTACCGGCGCACCGAAGCGGAAATGCCCGGCTCGCGCCCCGAGCGGCAGCACGCCATCGAAGAGGGCGCGCACATTGAGTATCTCGTGGCCCCGATCGGCTTCACGGGCGACGAACACAGCCACGTCTGCGCGCTGGAACTCCAACGCATGGGCCTGGGCGAGCCGGACGCCTCTGGCCGCCGGCGCCCGGTGCCGATCCCTGGTTCCGAATTTTGCCGCCCGGTCGACACGGTCATCCTGGCCCTGGGCTACGGGGCCGATGAGGCGGTGGCGCAGTCGGTGGCCGGACTGGAGACGCACGACTGGGGCTTGATTAAAGCCGACACGCACGGGCAGACCAGCCGGCCGGGGGTCTTTGCCGCCGGCGATGCCGTGACCGGGCCAGATTTGGTGAGCACCGCCGTGGCGGCCGGGCTGCGCGCTGCCGAGGCCATTGACCACTACTTGCGCGACCTGCCGCGCCGCGCCTGACCCTGCCGATCGGCGGCGGCGGCGGTGATGATCGGCACTGCGCCCGCCTGTCTGACCGAACTATGCTTTTGGGGCTGAAGCATGTCGCTGGCCGGCGCGCTTAGCCGGTATGCTCATCCGCTGCAACACGCCACCCGAACGAGGAGGGCCCCATGGCCGTTCATACCTGGCAAGTGGTCGCGAAGGTCAACTGCGGTCGCCCCCAACCCGCCGAACTGCTGGAGGAACGCGTCTATCCCACCGGCTTGCTCGACAATGCCACCGGCCTGTTCCATGTGCGCGCCCAGCGCTGCTCGCAGTCGGCGGCGTGCCAGCAGCAGGGGCTGGCCTGCCGCTGGACCGGGTTGAACCCTAATTACGATCCGTTCGAGGCCTGAGGCCGGGCGGGGGTAAAATGGACCCGCGCGGCCGATTACAGGAACCCCTATGACCATCACCCTGGAAGAGATTTTTGAGTACCACCGGCGCGGGCGGCCCGGCAAGATCGAGGTGATGGCCACCAAGCCCCTCGCCACGCAACGCGACCTCTCCCTGGCCTATACGCCCGGCGTTGCCAAGGTCGTTGAAGAACTCGAGCGCGACCCCAACACCGCCTACGAATACACCGCCAAAGCCAACCTGGTGGCCGTGGTCTCCAATGGCACGGCCATTCTGGGCATGGGCGACCGCGGCGCGCTGGCCTCGAAGCCGGTTATGGAAGGCAAGGGCGTGTTGTTCAAGCGCTTTGCCGACGTGGACGTGTTCGACATTGAGGTCGACAGCCACGACCCGGACGAAATCATCGCCGTGGTGCGGGCCATTGCGCCCACCTTTGGCGGCATCAACCTCGAAGACATCAAAGCGCCCGAGTGCTTCTACATTGAGAAGAAGCTGCGGGCCATGCTCGACATTCCCGTCTTCCACGACGACCAGCACGGCACCGCCATCATCTCGTCGGCGGCCATGCTCAACGGGCTGGAAGTGACCGGCAAAGACATTAGCCAATTGCGCGTGGTCGTCTCCGGCGCGGGCGCGTCGGCGGTGGCGTGCAGCGAGCTGTACGTGACCCTGGGCGTGCGCCGCGAGAACATCATGCTGGTCGACACGCGCGGTGTGGTCTACACCGGCCGCAGCGAGGGCATGAACGAATTCAAGCTGCGCCTGGCGGTAGATACGCCCGCGCGCACCCTGGCCGACGCCGTGCGCGGGGCCGACCTGTTCTTGGGCCTCTCGGTCAAAGATGTGCTGACGCCCGAGATGGTCAAGACGATGGCCGACCAGCCGATGATCTTTGCCATGGCCAACCCCGACCCCGAAATCAAATATGAACTGGCCAAAGCCGCCCGCCCCGATGCGCTGGTGGCCACCGGCCGCT